>CAIKQM010000221.1 GCA_903829565.1 uncultured Planctomycetota bacterium | reverse complement strand
TTCAAGACCACGACAGAGGAAAGTCGTTTGCCCCCAGTGCACCAAGTGGGCGCCGAGCAACGGCGCAGAAGCGCAAAGACGCGCACTCTACCGGATAACTAATCTCAGTTTTTATGGCGGACTATCCGCCTAGAAACAGATGCGTGGTTCCCAACAAGGAACCACGCATCTGCCCTAGAGCTCAGAATTTCGATCAGGGAGCGAACTGCACGCGCAGCGCATCCGACAGATTGAAATTCGGATAACCAGCGGCCGGATTGCGGTACCAGAACTGGAAGAGCCAGGTGCTGGCCGGCGTAAACGGCGTGAACTCCGCGGGCGCACTCACCATCGAGCGCGACACGGTGCTGCTGTTCAGCGTTTGATTCGACATGCGGCCGATGCCACCCAGCGGATTGATGCACAGCGTGCCGTGACCAAAGCTGGTGTTGAACGGCGTTTGGCCGTAGGTAAAGACGCCCCAGCTCAGGGGATCCACCGGCAAGCCGCTGGCGGTCAAACCAAAGGTACCCGCAGCCAAGGACAAGGAACCCGTGTAGCCAATTACGGACGGGGTGCCAAAGCTATTGGGCGTGGAGCTGCAATAGTTCACCGCCGACCCACCAACGCCCACGAGCGTCGATTGGCTGGAAGCCCCACTACCGACCGCGGCGGCCGCAGGCGCCGAAGCAGTGATGGAGGCGTGAAGTTGACCGACACTTACCGTGGAAACCGAGGTACCACCGGAAGCAGAGGCGAGGAGGTAGGTCGCAAAGACCGTACTGGAGACGAGTGTAGTAGCGAGGATGAGCTTCATAGGGACGGCCAAAAACAATAGCGGCTGTCTAGAGGCAATGGAAATTTTTTCTCAAATAAGCATTCCTAAAGGACTGCGGCACAACAGCCGGACTCGCTTGTAAAAAAAAGAGCCCAGGGGTCGATTTTTCACACTCCGTCCCCCACACCTACGCAAAAAGGCCGCTCACGCGGCCTTTTTGGGTCGACTCCGGACCAATCCGGAGCCGTAGAACAGCCCCACGATCAGTGGGAGGCGTAGTGCGCGTAGGCCTTGTTGGCCTCGGCCATCTTGTGGACCTGTTCCTTCCACTGCACCGAGGCGCCTTGGCCCTGGTACGCGTCGGACAGTTCCTCGGCCAAGCGCTTGGCCATCGGCTTACCCTTTTTCTTGCGCGAGTTGTCGACCAACCAGCGAATGGCGAGCGACTGCTGGCGCGCGCGCTTGACTTCGCGCGGAACCTGGTAGTTCGCGCCGCCGACGCGCTTGCTGCGCACTTCCACCATGGGGCGGACGTTGTCGATGGCCTTGGTGAACATCTCGACCGGATCTTGGCAATCCGGCAGACGCTTCATCGCCAACTCGACGGCTTCGTAAAAAATCCCCTGTGCGGTGGACTTCTTACCGTCGTACATCAGCTTGTTGATGATCTTGGTGGCCAGCATCGAACCGAACTTCGGGTCCGGATCGAGCAAGGCGGCAGTGGACTTGTAGTTACGCGGCATGATCGTGCGTTAGGGGCAGGGGCGAGTTAGGTCACTTCTTCGGACGCTTGGTGCCGTACTTCGAACGGCTGATCGTACGGCCATCGACACCCGAGGAGTCGAGGGTGCCGCGCACGATGTGGTAGCGCACGCCGGGGAGGTCGCGCACACGGCCACCACGCACGAGCACCACCGAGTGCTCCTGCAGGTTGTGGCCTTCACCCGGGATGTAACCGGTGATTTCCTTGCCGTTCGACAAGCGAATACGCGCGATCTTCCGCAAAGCCGAGTTCGGCTTCTTGGGCGTCTGCGTCTTCACGATGAGGCAAACACCGCGACGCTGCGGGCACTTGTCCAGAACGGGCGACTTCGAGCGGTTCGGCAGCTTCGTGCGGCCTTTGCGAACCAGTTGATTGATCGTCGGCATGAGCGCTTGTCGTGCCCCGTTGCAGGGGCGGTCCGCGGCGGAGTGCCGCGAGTTCGAGGGAGGAACAGTGTACGGTCAGAGAGTCTTGCGTCAAGCCCCAACTGTCCGCTGAGAAGGCCCAGCGGACAGTTGGAGGCTGAGTTTGTCCTGAGGATCACTCGTCGGCGTCGAGGCTGCCCTCGTCGCCTTCAAAGTCCCCGGCTTCGGAATCGTCGAAGTCGTCGTCGTCGGAATCTTCAGCGCCCGAGCCAGGTAGCCCGCCGCCCAATTCCGGCTCCAACTCACCGCCGAGACCCGCTTCGGCCGCGTCAGCGGCGCTGAGCACGCCGCGACCGCCAAAGGCGCCTTCCGAACCGGTGGCTGCGAGAGTCGCACCGCCAAAGCCTTGCCCGAAGCCCCCGCCGAAGCCGGTGCCCGAGAGCAAGCCTTCGATGTCGGCTTCGCGCGTCGGGGTCAAGCCCGAGAAGCCCAGACCCGTGCTGATCTCGCCGAAGTCGATGTTCTTCTTGACCCGCGTGCGGTAGTGGTCGCGGAAGCCCGTACCCGTCGGAACCATGTGACCCAAGATCACATTCTCCTTCAGGCCCACGAGCATGTCGCGCTTGCCCGCGATCGCCGCCTCGGTGAGCACCTTGGTCGTCTCCTGGAAGGAGGCAGCCGAGATGAACGAGTCGGACGAGAGGCTGGCCTTGGTCACACCCAAGAGCAAGGTTTCGCCGTTGGCAGGCTTCTTCTTCTCCTTGCGCAGCTTCTCGTTTTCACGGCGGAAGCGGAACTTGTCGATCACCGCGCCCGGCAGGAAGTCCGAGTTACCCGGATCCTTGACCAAGACCTTGCGAGTCATCTGCGAGAGGATGATCTCAATGTGCTTGTCGTCAATCGTTACCGACTGGCTGCGATACACATTTTGAATTTCGCGCAGGAGGTACTCGAGGACCGACTCCTCGCCACGGATGCGCAGCAACTCGTGCGGATCCAACGGGCCTTCGACCAGCGACTCACCAGCACGCACTTCGTCGCCCTTGTGGACGCGGATGTGCTTACCCTGCGGCACGCTGTGCTCGACCTCTTGGAGCGTTTCGCCCTTGCCACCGAGGGCCTTGACGATGATGGTGCGCTTGTTGCGCTTCTTATCGCCAATTTCCACGATGCCGTCGAGTTCCGACATGACGGCCGGATCCTTCGGGCGACGCGCTTCGAACAGCTCGGTCACGCGCGGCAAACCACCCGTGATGTCCTGCGTACCCGCAGCTTCACGAGCCGTCTTCGCGATCATGGCACCGGCCGCGATCTTGGCTCCGTCCTCGACCTCAATGTAAGCGCGCTCGGGGATCGCGTATTGCGCGATGACCTCGCCCGACTTGTTCTTGAGGATCAGCTCGGGATGGATGTCGCCCTTGTGCTCGATCACCTGCTTGCGCACGGTGCCGCGGCGGGCATCCTTCTCGACCTTGAGGGTCTTGCCTTCAACCAGGCCCTGGTAGTGGATGGTGCCCGCTTCGGCCGACAAAATCGGCACGTTGTGCGGGTCCCAACGGCACAGCACTTCGCTGGCCTTGACCGTCTGACCGTCAGCAACGATCAGCTCGGCACCGACCGGCACGCTGTAGCGCTCGATCTCACGTTCGCGCGCATCGAACAGAATCAGTTCGCCGTTACGCGAGAGGACAACCTTCTTGCCCTCCGCATTCACGACCGTCTTGATCGTGCCGGTGTAGACGATGCGGCCTTCGCGCTTGGCCTTGCGATCGTTCTCTTCGATCGAACGGCTAGCCGTACCACCGATGTGGAAGGTACGCATGGTCAGCTGGGTGCCAGGTTCGCCGATCGACTGAGCGGCGATGATGCCCACGGCCAGACCACGCTCGGCCAGAGTGCCGCGCGAAAGGTCCATGCCGTAGCAACGGGCGCAGGTGCCGAGCGGTGCCTCGCACATCAGCGGTCCACGCACCTTGACGCGTTCAAAGCCCGCGTCATTGATGCGATCGCCGATGGCTTCGGTGATCAACTCGTTGGCACGCACGATGATTTCATCATTGCGCGGATCCACGAGCGTCTCACCCGCCACGCGACCACGAATCGCGGCCGAGAGCTTGAGGGAGACCTTCTCACCCTTGTAGACGGCCGACTTGTACACGCCGTTTTGCGTGCCGCAGTCTTCCATCGTGATGACCACGTTCTGAGCGACGTCCGTCAACTTACGCGTCAAGTAACCGGCGTCGGCCGTCTTGAGCGCGGTGTCGGCCAGACCCTTACGCGCGCCGTGGGTGGACGAGAAGTACTCGAGCACCTTCAAGCCTTCGCGGAAGTTCGCCTTGATCGGCGTTTCGATGATCTCGCCCGAGGGCTTGGCCATCAAACCGCGCATACCACCGAGCTGACGCACCTGGTCGATCGAACCGCGCGCACCCGAGGTGACCATGCAGTAGATCGGGTTGATGTAGCCCGTCTTGTCGTCGTAGTCCTCGCGCAGGACGCCCATCAACTCCTCGCCCACCTTTTCGCGGGCGTGTGTCCACAGGTCGACGATCTTCAGGTAGCGCTCGCCTTCCGTAATCACACCCTTCTGGAAGTTCTTCTCGACCTTGTCGATTTCCTTCTGGGTGGCGTCGAGGATGGCGCGCTTGCCTTGCGGCACGCGCATGTCGTCCTTACCGAACGACATGCCGGCAGCAGTCGAGCTGCGGAAGCCGATGTCCTTCAAATCGTCCAGCAACTTGAGGGTCGCGTCGCGGCCCAGCAAGCGATGGCAGTCCGAGATGAGGTTCTGGATGGCCTTCTTGTTCAGCTCGTAGTTGTAGAACGGCATCCCCGGCGGAAGGATGTCGTTGAACAGCACGCGGCCGTAGGTCGTCTCGAGGTAGCCGCGCTTGCCGCTATCTTCGATCTTGCCGTCCGCCGCCACTTCGACGGGCGAGCGGTCCGGATGGAGCTTGACCAGACGGCCGGCCTCCATGCGCAAGCGCACCGGTTGGTGCGTGCGCACATCGGCGGAACCGTCGCGGTGTCCCTTGGCCAGGAACAGCTCTGAGGTAGACCCGAACGTGCGCACCTTGGTGCGATCGCCTTGGGCCGACTTCGACAAGTAGTAGATGCCCAGAACCATGTCCTGGGACGGCGAAATGATCGGCGCACCGTTGGCCGGCGAGAAGATGTTGTTGGTGGACAACATCAAGGTCGCGGCTTCGATTTGCGCTTCGTAGGACAGCGGCAAGTGCACGGCCATCTGGTCGCCGTCAAAGTCGGCGTTGAAGCCGCCACAGACCAGCGGTTGCAGACGGATGGCGTTGCCTTCGATCAGCACAGGCTCGAAGGCCTGAATACCGACGCGGTGCAAGGTCGGGGCGCGGTTCAACAACACGGGGTGGTCACGAATGACCTCCTCGAGGATGTCCCACACTTCTTCATCGCGACGCTCGAGCATGCGCTTGGCGGACTTGATCGTGTCCGCGAGTTGCAGCTCCTTCAAACGACGGATGATGAACGGTTGGAACAACTCCAACGCGACCTTCTTCGGCAAACCGCACTGGTGCAAACGCAGTTCGGGACCGACGACGATGACCGAACGCGCCGAGTAGTCCACGCGCTTACCAAGCAAGTTCTCGCGGAAGCGACCTTGCTTGCCCTTGATCATGTCCGTCAAGGACTTGAGCGGGCGGTTGCTCGAGCCGAGCACCGGGCGACGGCAACGACCGTTGTCGAACAACGCGTCGACCGACTGCTGCAACATGCGCTTCTCGTTGCGGATGATGACCTCAGGCGCATTGAGGTCGAGCAACTTCTTGAGGCGGTTGTTGCGGTTGATCAAACGACGGTAGAGGTCGTTCAAGTCGCTCGTGGCAAAGTTGCCCGAGTCCAGCAACACCAGCGGGCGCAGATCCGGCGGGATGACCGGGATCACCTCGAGGGCCATGTGCTCGGCGTTTTGCCCCGAGTCACGCAGCATCTCGACGGTGCGCAAGCGCTTGATGATGTCCTTGATGCGCTGCTTGCTCTTGGTCGAGACCAGCTCTTCGCGCAGTTCCTCCGACAACTTGTGGAGGTCCAAGCGGCGCAGCATCTTCTTGACCGCCTCGGCGCCCATGTCGGCGTCGAACTCGGAGCCGTACTTCGCGCGCTCCTTGCGGTATTCCTCTTCGGTGAGCAGTTGGTGCTCTTCGAGCGGCGTATCACCCGGATCCACGACGATGTAGTCCTGGAAGTAGATGACGCGCTCAAGGTTCGACACCTTGACGCCCAACAGGTTGCCCAAGCGCGACGGCATCGCCTTGAAGAACCAGATGTGCGCCACCGGAGCGGCCAGGTTGATGTGGCCCATGCGCTTACGACGGACGCGGCTGTGCGTGATCATCACGCCGCACTTGTCGCAAACGATGCCCTTGTGCTTGATGCCCTTGTACTTGCCGCAGAAGCACTCCCAGTCCTTCTCAGGACCGAAGATGCGCTCGCAGAACAGACCGTCGCGCTCCGGACGGTAAGTACGGTAGTTGATCGTCTCCGGCTTCTTGACTTCGCCGTACGACCAGGACCGGATGTCTTCCGGGCTGGCCAGCGAAATCGTGACGGAGCCGTAGTCGTTGACGCGCGTGTACATCATGTCGCTCATGGTCCCGTCTCCTATCAGAGGCTCGCGGCCTTCTTGTGCAGTTCCATGTTCAAGCCCAGGCCCTTGATCTCGTTCGTTAGCACCTCGAACGACACCGGAGTACCCGGTTCAAGGATGTTGAGACCCTTGACCATTGATTCGTAGATCTTCGTGCGGCCGTCGACGTCGTCCGACTTGACGGTGAGCTGCTCTTGCAGGATCGCCGCCGCGCCGTACGCCTCAAGGGCCCACACTTCCATCTCGCCGAAGCGCTGACCGCCGAAGCGCGCCTTACCACCCAGCGGCTGCTGCGTGATGAGCGAGTACGGACCAGTTGCGCGGGCGTGCACCTTCTCATCGACGAGGTGGTGCAGCTTCAGCATGTACATCACGCCCACGGTGACGTCTTGCTCGAACTGCATGCCGGTGCGGCCGTCGTAGAGGCGACGCTTGCCCGAAGTCGGCAGGCCGGCTTCGGTCAGCAACGCTTCGATCTCTTCTTCGTCGGCACCGTCGAAGGCCGGAGTCACGCAACGCACACCGAGCTCGCGCGCAGCGACGCCCAAGTGCGTTTCGAGAATCTGGCCGA
This sequence comes from uncultured Planctomycetota bacterium, assembly GCA_903829565.1. GTDB lineage: Bacteria > Planctomycetota > UBA1135 > UBA1135 > SXXH01. The sequence goes on along the minus strand of CAIKQM010000221.1, from coordinate 7,434 downwards.
CGTTCATACGGCTCGGCACGCCGAGCGGGTTCAAGACGATGTCGACCGACGTGCCGTCCTCGAGGTACGGCATGTCTTCGATCGGGCAGATCTTGGAGATCACACCCTTGTTGCCGTGACGACCGGCCATCTTGTCACCGACCGACAAGTTGCGCTTGGTGGCCACGTAGATCATGACCTTCTCGAGCACGCCGGTAGGCAATTCGTCGCCGCGCGAGAGGCGGTTGACGATCTTGTTCTTGTCGGCTTCCTTGCCTTCGATCTTGGCCGTGTACTCGTCGATGACGGTCAAGGCCTTCTCGCGCTTGTCCTTCGACGGATGGCTCTCGGCGCTCTGACGGCACAGCAACTTGACGCGCCGCAGCTCGTCAAAGGTAGCCGTGTCATCAATGCTCGCCGGGGAACCCGTCAAGTCGTCCGTCACATCGCCGCCCAGCGCGTTCTTGACTTCGCGCAGCATGCCCGCGGTGTAATCCTTCAACGCCGTGAGGAAGTCCTTCTCGGCGTCACGGATGACCGTCAAGGCCTTGAGACGCTCGGCGTCTGTCAAGTTTACGCGACGCGAGTACTTCTGGGCGTCGATCACAACACCGCGCGTGCCCGGAGGCATCGTGAGGCTGGCGTTCTTCACATCGACGCCGGCCTTGCCGAAGATCGCGTGCAGCAGCTTCTCTTCCGGCGTCAGTTCGCTCTTGCTCTTCGGAGCGACCTTGCCGACGAGAATGTCACCGGCTTCAACGAAGGTACCGACGCGCACCATGCCGGCTTCGTCGAGGTTCGACAAAGCCTTCTCGCCCACATTGGGGATGTCGCGCGTGAACTCTTCCTTGCCGAGCTTGGTCTCGCGGATTTCGACCTCGTACTCCTCGATGTGGATCGAGGTGAAGACGTCATCGCGAGCCAGACGTTCCGACACGAGGATGGCGTCCTCGTAGTTGAAGCCGTCGTAGGTCATGAAGGCGACCAACAGGTTCTTGCCGAGCGCCAACTCGCCGCCAGCGCTGGAAGCGCCGTCTGCGAGCAACGTGCCCTTCTCAACCTTCTGACCTTCCTTCACCACCGGACGGTGGTTCTGGGTCGTCCGCTCGTTCATGCCGCGGAACTTCTGCAACGGATACTCATCGTCATCGACGAGGATCTTGGTCGCATCGACATAGCGCACCGTACCAGCCTTCTCGGCGTACAGCGGCATGTTCGAGTTGCGCGCCACTTGCTTCTCCATGCCGGTGCCGACGATCGGCACTTCCGGACGGAGCAAGGGCACGGCCTGGCGTTGCATGTTCGAACCCATCAACGCGCGGTTGGCGTCGTCGTGCTCGAGGAACGGAATCAGGGCCGCGGAAACACCGATGATCTGCGCCGGCGAAACGTCGACGTAGTCGACTTCGGTCGGCGGAACTTCGTAGTTGTCGCCGTCCTTGCGCGCCAGCACGCGCTCGCCCACGATCGAACCGTCCTTGGCGATGGCCACGTCAGCCGGCGCCATGACCTTGCCCGTTTCTTGATCGGCGCGCAGGTAATCGACCTCGTCGGTCAACTTGCCGTTCTTGACCTTGCGGTACGGCGCGCACAAGAAGCCATACGCGTCGAGGCGTGCGTACATCGCCAACGACGAGATCAGGCCGATGTTCGAACCTTCCGGGGTTTCGATCGGGCACAAGCGGCCGTAGTGCGAGAGGTGCACGTCGCGCACATCAAAGCCAGCACGCTTGCGGTTTAGACCACCAGGTCCGAGGGCCGACAAGCGGCGCTCGTGAGTCAGCTGCGACAGCGGGTTGGCCTGGTCGACGACCTGCGACAACTCGCTACGGCCGAAGAAGTACTCGACGGCGCTGCTGAAGGTCTTGGCGTTGATCAGAGTACGCGGGCTGACCGTCTCCGGGTTCTCCAGGTTCATGCGCTCCTGCGCCGTACGGCGCAGCTTGAGCAGACCCTTGCGGAACTCGTCGGCTGCGAGCTCGGCGATCGAACGCACACGGCGGTTGCCGAGGTTGTCGATGTCGTCGATCTCGCCCTTACCGGCGCGCAGGCCGATGATGTACTTGATGCAGTTGACGAAGTCGTCCGCCGTCAGGGTCTGGACTTCTTCATTGGTCGTGAGCCCGAACTTGCGGTTCAGGCGGAAGCGACCCACGCGACCGAGGCGGTAGCGCTGCGCATCGAAGAACTTCTCGTGGAAGAGCTCACGCGCCTTCTCGATCTGCACCGGGTTGCCCGGACGCAGACGCGAGTAGATCTTGAGCAGAGCCTCTTCGTGGCTCTTGGTCGGGTCTTCGTGCAGCGAGTTGAGGATCAGGTTGTCGACCTCTTCGCCGTCGATGATCTCGACTTCGGCCAAGTCACCGGCCGCGATTTCGGCGGCTTGCGACTCGGTGATCGGCATGCCGGACTGCACCAGCACTTCACCGGTCTTCAGGACCACCACGTCGCCCACCGCGATGCGGTTGCTGATGGCCTTGGCAAAGCTGTTGGCCGTCTGGGCCTTGCCGCGCTTCTCGACCTTGGTCGGGTAGAAGGCGCGCAACAGGTCGCGGTCGGTGCTAAGCCCCTCGGACAGTGCACGCAGCAGCGTCACGATCGAGAACTTGCCGGATTGGTCGATGCGGACCGACAACGTCTCCTTCTTGGTGACGTTCAGTTCCACCCACGAGCCGCGCTCCGGAATGATCCAGCAGTTGTGCAGCTTGCGGTTGTCACCCGCGCTGGAGGCTTCGTAGTTGAAGTCCACGCCCGGCGAACGGTGCAACTGGCTGACAACGACCCGCTCGGAGCCGTTGATGATGAACTCACCACCGCCCAGCATGATCGGCAACTCGCCGAGATAGACCTCTTCCTCAACCGGCTCCGGCTTGATCAGGCGCAAGCGCACCTTGAACGGATGGCCGTAGGTCAGGCGCAGCTTGCGGCACTCGTCGATCGAGTAACGCGGCCGACCCAGGTCGTAGCCGACGTACTCCAGACACATGGTCTTGTCATAGGAGTAGATCGGGAAGACTTCCCGCAAGAGCGCTTCCAGACCTTCATCGGCACGCTGGCTTTGCGGCGTGTCGAGAGCAAGGAACTTCTGGTAAGCCTCGGTCTGGATTTCAACCAGATTCGGGAGATCGAGGATGGCCGGATACCGGCCGAACGTGCGCACGGGAACGTTAGTCTTGGTCATGGTCACCCAGTTCGCGGGCCTCTCGTCGGGTCGCCTTCTGCAAAGGACTCCGAGTCGCGACAGGCCTTGGACCGTGTGGTCAGTCGTGGTGCTGTGATCCGGACAGCTGGGCCGAGACCGCGTGCAGCGTGGATACGCTGCGCCACCGTCAACGGTCAGTCCGCCGGGGTCGTTCGTGCTGAGGGGGCTCCGACGCGGCGGTGGTACGCCGTCCGAAGCTTTGGGGCTGTGTGATCCATCACCGCGAGGGAAGCGGTCAAGGATCGGTGCAATGCAGTCGATAGAGACGAAACGGGCGAGAGTGCACGAGCGACGAGCGCCCGCAACTCAAGTGCCGATTCCACCACCAAACCGAGCACACCTGCTGTACAGCGAGAGTGCGTGCGGGATTGTGGAGGGGAAACCATACGCAAACGACGGGGCAGATTGCTAGTGCAATCCCCCATCCTTTGCGTAAGGCCTACCTATAGCCAAGTCTGACTCCGTACCGCCGCCTCCCTCCCTGTAAGTGGCCCCGAAGGGCAACTACAGAGTCAGGAGGCGACAGAGGTGTCAGCCTAAGCCGGAATCAGGCCAGCTTGACCTTCGCGCCAACGCCATCGAGCTTGGCCTTGAGGGCGTCCGCTTCGGCCTTGTCGACGCCAGTCTTGACCGGCTTCGGGGCGCCATCGACCAGGTCCTTGGCTTCCTTGAGGCCCAGGCCCGTGGCTTCGCGCACGACCTTGATGACGTCGATCTTCTTGTCGCCAGCGGCTTCAAGGATCACATCAAACGAGGTCTTCTCTTCGACCTTCGGGGCAGCAGCGGCTGCACCGCCGGCAGCGGCAACCGCCACCGGGGCGGCAGCGCTGACGCCCCAACGGGCTTCGAGGTGCTTAACCATCTTCGAGGCCTGCATGAGGGTGAGGCCATCCAGCTTCGCGACGATGTCGGCGAGCTCCTGTTCGAGTTCGATCGTGTCAGACATGGAACTTTCCTTTTAGGGTGAGGTTGAAGGGGTCCCGCGCCGCGTGCGGCGCGGAGTGAGTCAGGAGGCGGCCCCGCTGGCCTTCTCCAGTTGTTCGGCGCGCGCCTGAAGGACGCGAACCAGAGCGGACGGCACGGCGTTGAGCACGGAGACAACTCCGCGCGGACCGCTGGCGAGCAGCGATACCACCTTGCCATTGAGCGTGTTGCGATCGGGCAGTTCGCCGATAGCTTCGGCGTCCTTGCCAGCGATGAAGCGGCCTTCGATGACGCCGCCCTTGACCGTGACCTTGCCCGTCTTCTTGGCCTCTTCCGAGGTCAGAATGCGCATGGCATGGATGGTCGATTCGGTCGAGCCGTACGCGATGGCCATCTGGCCGACGAAGATGTCTTCGGCGACTTCGATACCGCGCTCGCGCAGAGCGATGCGGGCGAGTTGGTTGCGCACGAGCATCATGCCCGCGCCCTTCTCGGCCAGCTTGTCGCGCAGGTCTTCGTTTTGGGTGGCGTTGAGACCGCCCCAAGTCACGATGGCCAGGCCTTCGGCGGACTTCAATTCGCGATTCAGGTCTTCGACCAACAGTCGGTTGACGAGATTAGGCACTTGCCACCTCCCACGTGACTTGAACACCCGGTCCCATCGTCGAGGAAACCGAGATCTTGCGGAAGAACGAGCCCTTCACCGCTGCAGGGCGCAGCGACGAAACATGCTCGAGTAGAGCGACCAGGTTGGCGCTGAGGTCGTCGACGCTGAAGCTCTTCTTGCCGAAGGCTGCGTGGACATTGCCACCTGCATCGGTGCGGAATTCGACCTTACCGGCCTTGAATTCCTTGACCGCTTGACCAACGTCGGCCGTCACCGTACCGGACTTCGGGCTGGGCATTTTGCCCTGCGGACCGAGGACCTTACCGAGCTTACCGACGTGCTTCATCATGTCGGGGCTGGCGATGACGATGTCGAAATCCGTCCAGCCGCCGAGGACCTTGTCCGCCAGCTCGCCGGAACCGACTTCGTCGGCGCCTGCGGCCTTGGCGGCAGCGGCCTTATCCCCTTCGGCGAACACGATCACCTTGACCGACTTACCCAAACCCTTGGGCAGCGACACTGCGCCGCGCACGAGTTGGTCCGTCTTCTTGGGATCGATGCCGAGGTGGATGGCCACTTCGACCGTTTCATCGAACTTGGTGCCAGGCAGGCTCTTGATGAGCTGCAGGGCAGCGGCCGGTGCGTGCGACTTGGTCGGGTCGACCTTCGCTGCGGCCTGCAAGTAGCGCTTGCTGCGTTTGACCATGTGGTTGCTTTCTCTTGCTTAGACCGAGCTAGGCTCAGCCTTCGATCTTGATACCCGAGGAACGGGCGGTGCCTTCGACGATCTTGATCGCCGCCGCGAGGTCGCGGCAGTTCAGATCGGGCAGCTTGGTCTTGGCAATCTCCTCGACCTGCTTCTTGGTGACTTTGCCCTTGGATTCGTGACCCACCTTGCCGGAGGCGGTCTCGATGCCGGCGGCCTTCTTGAGCAGCACCGATGCCGGCGGCGTCTTGAAGACCAAGGTGAAGCTACGGTCCTTGTAGACCGTGATCTCCACCGGGATGATCAGGCCCATCTGCGGACGCGTGGCGTCGTTAAATTGCTTGACGAAGGCGGCGATGTTCACGCCGTAGGAACCGAGCGCGGGGCCAACGGGCGGTGCAGGCGTCGCCTGGCCCGCGGGGCACTGCAGTTTGATTTTGCCTGTGATTTCCTTTGCCATCTTCGTCCTGCCTGCGGGCTCGCCGCTGGCTTGTTGAGGTGTGCTTGGTTACCTGTTCCTGAGATTGGTGTGAGCGATGAGAGGTCAGCGAGGTTGCGTGGTGAGTGTGGGCCTACCGCGCTTGCGCGCGTAGCGGCCTTGAGCTCACACGGTCTCGACCTCCCAGTACTCGAGTTCCACCGGGGTCGGGCGTCCAAAGATCGTGACCACGACCTTGACCGTGCCCTTCTCCGCATTCACTTCTTCAATCGGGCCATCGAAGCCACCGAAGGCGCCCGACTTGATCTTGACCATGTCGCCCTTGTTCAGGCCGATGGTGATTTGAGGCTTCGCTTCGCTGTCCGACATGCGCGACAGGATCGTGTTGACCTCTTGATCGGAGAGCGGCGTGGCTTCACCACGCGTGCCGAGGAAGTCGCGCAGACCATCAATGGTGCGCAGCGTGTCACGTGCCACCAGCACGCGCGCGTCCTCGAGGTCCTCGATGTCGGCCTGCACCATCAAGTAGCCGGGGTACAGCTTCTTATTCTTGACGCGCTTCTTGCCCGCCTTCAAATCCGTCACGCGCTCGAACGGCACGAGGATCTGGGGGATGATGTCCGAAACGCCCTTGGTGCGCAGACGCGTCAACGCGTTGCGGGCAATCGAGTCTTCACGACCCGATTGGCAGCGAACGAAGTACCACTGCATGGACATAGTCAGGTGGCTCCGTTCAGGGGGTTCCGGTGAGGAGGTACATGGTCCAGCGGCCGAGAATCCAGTCGGCACCGGCCAGGAAGACCATCAGGAAGATCACGGTGCCGAGAACCACGAGGCTGGAGTTAACCGCCTCAGGCATCGTCGGCCAGGTGACCTTATTCAGCTCGGATTCCGTTTCGATCAGCAAGTCCGCTTGACGCGGTTGCTCAAGGAAACGGTAGAGCAGCCACAAGCCACCGGCGAGCACGACAGTGACGATCAACAGACCGGCGTCAAAGTGCAGGCCCAACACAGGCAGCTTGGCCATCGAGGCAACGAGCGGCTGATTGAGCGCGGCGTACGCCGAGAGCTGCTCGCGCAGCGAAGTGCAGCCGTAGAAGATCAGCAGAGCGAGCGTCCAAAACGCTGCCAGGCGCGCGTAGCGTCCTTGATCTTGCTTGTAGGCCATTGTCTGCTCCTTCTGTTGCTTGCTGGTCTGGCGGGGCGCGCACAGTGCGCGCCCTCTTCGCGGTGGGTGAGACTGGGGCACGCAGGTTCGCCTTAGCGGGAACCGCACGTGCCGTGCCGGGCTCTAGGTAGGTGCGTGACCTGCCTTAGAGCTTCTTTTCCTTGTGCGGGTGATGGCTCTTGCAGAAGCGGCAGTACTTCGACTTCTCGAGCTTGTACTGCGACTTGAGCCGCTTGTGCGTCGTGTAGTTGCGGTTGCCACACACGGTGCACTCGAGGAAGACGTAGCGTTCTTTGACTTTCATGTCTCGGTCTCGTGCTGGCTGCCCTCCCCTTCAGGGGCTGGCGAGCGAGCGTGTTCGATGTCGGTAGGTGCGCCTTGCGGCGGCACTGTTTCGGCCGGAGTAGGT
>CAIKQM010000220.1 GCA_903829565.1 uncultured Planctomycetota bacterium | reverse complement strand
TTGCTGGAAGCACGCGGGGCGTGTCGCTTGGTCGCTGGCGATGCCGATGGTGTGCCGGGCGTGATCATTGATCGCTATGCCGATGTGCTCGTGGTGCAGTCGGGCACTTTGGCAGGGGATCGCTTGCGCGACCCGCTGCTGGAAGAGCTGCTGCGCTGTCTGCCGTGGCCTGTGCGTGCTGTGCTCGATCGGTCCGATGCGTCGGCTCGCAAGCTTGAGGGCTTGGAAAAGCGCGTGGAGACGGTGCGCGGTGCCGTCGATGGCGAAGTCGTGGTGCACGAAGCCGGCTTGGAGTACTCGGTCGATGTGCAAGCCGGGCACAAGACCGGCCACTACCTTGACCAGCGCGACAATCGCATCGAAGCGGCACGCTACGCACAGGGCGCCAAGGTGCTGGATGCGTTCTGCTACGACGGCTTGTTCGGTGTGCGTGCCGCGCTTGCGGGCGCGTCTCAAGTGCTATGCCTAGATCAGTCCGAGGCCGCCTTGGAGCGCACCAAGGCCAATGCCGCACGCAACGGCGTCGCGGACAAGGTGCAGGTCGAGCGCGTCGATTGCATGGACGATCTGCGTGCCCGCGTCCAGCGTGGCGAGCGCTATGGAGTGGTGATTGTCGATCCGCCGGCCTTCGCCAAGAACCGTGCGGCCGTGGCCGGAGCTGCGCGTGGTTACGTCGAGCTGAACCGTCGGGCGTTTGGCTTGGTGGAGGACGGCGGCGTGGTGGTGAGCGCCAGTTGCTCCTACAACATTCGCACGGCGGACTTCCTCGATCATGTGCGCGAGGGCGCCCAAGCTGCTGGAGTGGAAGCGCGCTTGCTGGCACTGCGCGGAGCGGCCCCGGACCACAGTGTCTTGTTGGGCCTGCCGGAGTCTGAGTACTTGAAGTGCGTCTACGCAGCCGCAGACCGAGCGTGACGGAGCGGCTTGCCGCTCGTTACTCTGGTGCGCCCATGCAGCACAACGACTCCGACTTAGCTGTGCGCTGCACCGTCAACGGTGCCGAGACATGTGTGCCTGCAGGGATCACTATCGCCGGGTTGCTGGAGCAGATGCGCTTGCGGCCAGAGATCGTGGCCGTGGAAGTGAACGCACGCTTGGTCCCGCGAGCCACTTGGAGTGCGCGTGCCGTGCAGGCCAACGAACGCATCGAAATCGTCACCTTGGTAGGAGGCGGCTGAGCCGCACATGATGGATCACGAAGCAGACACGCCGCTGGTGGTAGGGGACACGGTCTTGCGCTCGCGCTTGTTGGTGGGCACAGGCAAGTACAAGGACTTGGAAGAGACGCGCCGCGCCCTCGAGATCAGCGGCAGCGACTGTGTCACGGTGGCGGTGCGCCGCGTCAACTTGGACGCCAGCAAGGGTCCGTCCTTGCTCGATGCCATCGACCGCACCAAGTACCAGATCTTGCCGAACACCGCGGGTTGCTTTGATGCCTCCAGTGCCGTGCGCACAGCAGAGCTGGCTCGTGATGTCTTGGGCACCAAGCTCGTCAAGCTGGAAGTCCTTGGTGATGAGAAGACTCTGCTGCCGGATCCCATCGGCACGCTCGAGGCCACCAAGGAGTTGGTCTCGCAGGGCTTTGATGTGATGGTGTATTGCTCGGATGACCCGCGCTTGGGTGTGCGACTGCAAGAGCTCGGCGCGAAGAGCGTCATGCCCGCGGGCTCGCCCATCGGTTCGGGGCAAGGTGTGCTCAATCACAATGCGCTGCGCATCTTGTTGGAGTTGGTCAGCGTGCCTGTCATCGTCGATGCAGGCGTGGGCACTGCCAGCGATGTGGCCATCGCGATGGAGTTGGGCGCGCATGGTGTGTTGTTGAACACGGCAATCGCCGGCGCACGCGAGCCGTTGCGCATGGCGGCAGCCATGCGGGACGCCTGCCGTGCAGGTCGCAATGCCTACCTTGCCGGTCGCATCGAGAAGAAGCTGTACGCGCATGCTTCCAGCCCCATGGCAGGCCGCATCGCGGGAGCACAGCTGTGAGTTCTGACTTGAGTGCAGCAGGCGAAGGTTTGCTGGGCAGCATCTTGTTGCTGTCGGGGATTGCGGTGGCACCTGTAGCCGCTTGGGCTTTGCGCCGCTTGCATCCCGGTCGCAACATCGTCTTCGCGCGGCATGGCTTCAGTCATGTGGTGGTCGCGGTGGCGTGTGTGTTGGTTGGCTCGCTGCTCGGCTCTTTGGTGGCGACACCGTTGCGCGGAGCGGAGGGCGAGCCTTCGATTCTCGCTGACCTTGTCGCGGGTGCCGTGGCCTTTGCGTGTGGTGTCGGTTACATCGTTTCGGTGCAAGTGCGCTTGGACCCGGATGGTTGGCGTGCGCTGGGCTTGCGCAGCGACTGCCATCACGGGACGGCCGTCCTAGGTGGCTTGGGCGTGTGGTTGATCGCCCTGCCTGCGATCTTCGGTCTGGGGTGGATCTGGTCGTGGCTGTCCAGCACATTTGACTTGGGTGATCCCGCGCAAGAGATCGCCAAACGCTTCATGGCGCTGCCGGAAGGGCAGCGCTTCTGGCCGTTGGTGTTCGGTATCGCGATCGTGCCGTTGCTGGAAGAGATCCTGTTTCGTGCCTTCTTGCAGCCGCTTTTGGTGCAGAACCTGCGTGAGCGTGCGGGCATTGCCGTGACTGCGATCGTCTTCGGTGCGCTGCACGGCCCCGCGGCGTTCTTGCAAGTCACAGGCCTCGCCATCGTCTTGGGAGCGGTCATGCTGCGCACGCAAAGTCTCTTCGCCGTATGGGCTATGCACGCTGCGCACAACGGACTGATGTTCTGGTTGATGTACTCGGTGCCGGAAGTGCGGCGCTGGATGGGAGGCGAGTGATGCAACTGCCGAAGGCGGGACTCTTCCACGCACTAGGAGGTGGGGCGCATGCTGCAACGAACGCCACACTGGTCGGCGACATCACCTTGGGCCAAGGTGTAGGCGTGTGGTTTGGGTGTGTGTTGCGCGGAGATGACGCGCCGTTGGTCATCGGCGAGCGCACCAATGTGCAAGACTTGACGATGATTCACGCCGACACAGGTGTGCCGAACATCATTGGCTCGGAGACCACCATCGGCCACCGCTGCGTGTTGCATGGTGCGCGCGTGGGGGATCGTTGCCTGATCGGCATGGGCGCCGTGCTCTTGGGTGGGTCGGTGATCGGTGACGAGTCCATCGTGGCGGCTGGTGCTGTGGTGCGCGAGAACTTCGTCGTGCCGCCGCGCTCTTTGGTGGCCGGCGTGCCCGCCAAGATCTTGCGCCCAGTGAGCGATGAAGAAGTGGAGGCGATTCGCCGGTCCGCGCAAGGCTATGTCGACAAGGTGCAGCAGTACCTGTGAACAGTCTCTCGTCGTCCGAATCGTCTGAGTGGCAGTCCAAATGTGCGGCTCTCAGGGCCGAGTTGGCGCGCTACGAGTCGCTTGTGGTGGCCTATTCGGGTGGTGTGGACTCGAGTGTGTTGCTGTTGGCCGCCCGTGAAGTCTTGGGTGAGCGCGTGCGGGCCGTGATCGCTGATTCGCCCTCGTTGCCGCGCCGTGAGTTGTCCAGTGCTTTGGACACTGCGCGTGCGATCGGGATCGAGCCGGTGATCGCCACGACCGAGGAACTGAATGACCCGCGCTACGCGGCGAATGCAGGGGATCGTTGCTACTGGTGCAAGAGTGCGCTGTTCGATGCGATGCGTGCCTGGGCAGCGCGTGAGGGCGTGACCACGTTGGCCTTCGGTGAGATTGCTGACGATCGCCTCGACCACCGACCTGGCGCTCGTGCTGCAGCTGAGTTCGGAGTGGTGGCGCCGCTGGCCGTAGCAGGCTTCACCAAACATGATGTGCGCCGCTATGCAGCCGAGCGCGGTTTGCGTGTGGCAGAGAAGCCTGCATCCGCATGTTTGTCCTCACGCTTGCCTGTGGGCACGGTGGTGACACGCGAACGCCTAGCACGCATCGAAGCTGCTGAAAATGCGCTAAAAGACGCAGGCTTGCGCGTGGTGCGCGTGCGCGATCACGGCACCCAAGCGCGCGTCGAGGTCGGGCGCGAGGAGTTCGAGGCCTGTCAAGCGCGCTGGTCAGAGTTGGAACCTTTGGTTTTGGTAGCCGGATTCGAGAAGACGGTCCTCGGGTGCTATGTACCCCCGAGTGAACGCTCCCAAGTGCTTAGCTGAGTTTGCTAGAGTTCGCAGCACGACCACCATGAATCACGACTCGACACCGGAGGCATCCGGTCCGTCGCGGCGCAGCTTGCTGTTGCGCTTGCTCTACCTGCATCTGGCTTTAGGCGCGCTGCTGCGCGTGGTGCTGTGGCTTTGGTGGAAGCCGGGCGATCTAGATCTGCTTGGCCTGGGCGCTAGTCTGAGCCTAGGTGTCGTGCGCGATGTGTGCATTGCACCCTTCCTGCTGGCACCGGCGGCGCTGTGCTTGGGCTTGGCACCTGTGCGTTGGTTGGCGCGCCGAGGGGTGCTGTTGGCCCTCACGACATTGGTGTGCTTCGCCGTGTTGTTCGATGCAGTGGCGCAAGCCTGCTTCTTTGAAGAGTTCACTGCGCGCTACAACCATGTCGCGGTCGACTATGTGCTCTACCCGCACGAAGTGCTGGTCAACCTGCACGAGAGCTATCCCATTCCCGCCATTCTGCTTCTGTGCGGCCTAGCGGCCTTTGGACTTGCGCTGCGTTTGGTGCGTCAGGTGCCCGCCCCGACTGCGCTGAATGTGCGCCGGCGCGCTGCCTGGAGTGGTGCGTGGTTGAGCGCTTGTGTGGTGGGTGTGTTGCTCTTGGTGGCCTTGCCTGCACGAAGCTTCGCTGATCGCGTGGCGGACGAGACCGCACACAACGGTCATGAACAGTTGTGGCGCGCTTGGTTGACGGCAGAGTTGGACTACACGGCCTACTACGCCACGCTGCCGGCTGAGGAAGCGCATGCGCGCACGGCGCGCTATACAGGTCTGGAGTCCGAGCTGAGTCCGACGGCCAGCAGCTTCACCTTGACGAAGGCCATCATTCCGACCATCAAACCCACACGACCTCTCGATGTGATTGTTGTGGTGGAGGAGAGTCTCGGCAGTGACTTCTCGCGTGCCTATGGTGGCACCAAGGCTGTGACGCCGCGTCTCGATGAGTGGAGCCAGCGCGGTGTGATGCTGAGCAACTTGGTGGCGAACGGCAACCGCACGGTGCGCGGCTTGGAGGGCATCCTTTGTTCGTTCGTGCCTTTGCCTGGAGACTCGATCACCAAGCGCCCTGCTACCAAGGATGTGGCCACGCTGGCGGCGATCTACCAGCGTTGCGGGTACGACACCACCTTCGTGTACGGTGGTCGCGGCATGTTTGACACGCTGGAGCCCTTTGCTTCGGCCAATGGTTGGGCCGAGTTCGTCGAGCAAGCGGACATGCCCGAAGACGCGTTCTATACGGCGTGGGGAGCTGCGGACGAGTGGGCCTTTGATGTGTTGGTGGAGCGGCAACTGCGCGCACGTGCCAGCGGACGCCCCTTGTTCGCCAGCATCTTGACGGTGTCGAACCACAAGCCGTACCTAGTGCCCGAGCGCGACACCGGTGTGGCTGCGAAGGGGGCCAACCGCGATAGCGCGGTGGCCTATGCTGACTGGTCGTTGGGGCGTTGGCTGGATCGTTGCCAACAAGAAGGCCTGCTGGAGCACACGGTCGTGCTCGTCGTAGGGGATCACGGTGCACGCGTGTATGGAGCCGAGAGCATCCCCGTAGGCAGCTACCGCATCCCAGCGTTCTTTGTGTCGCCGGAAGCGAGCTTGCAGGGCAAGCGTATCGATCGCTTGTGCTCGCAAGTGGATCTAGCGCCGACGCTGTTGTCCATGTCCGGCATTGAGGCGCGCGCGAGCTTCTTTGGCGAGGATTTGCTGCGCTTGCCGCCCGATGGTGGTGGTCGTGCCTTCGTCATCCACAATCGCAATGTGGGCCTCCTGACCGATGAGTGGATGGTGGTGCTGGGCTTGCAGCAGGAAGTCGCCTGGTGGCGGCGGGATTCACGCGCATCCAATGCTCTGCAACAGGTGCCGACCGCGCAGGTGCCCAGCGAAGTACGTGAGCTGGAGCGCGATGCCATGGCCATCTTTCAGACGGCCGATGAGCTCTATCACGTGCATGGCTTGACGGTGCACACGGCCAAGAGCGTGGCAACTGCCTCGAACTAGGATCGTCTTGCGGAGCATGGCGCTGTTGCGGACAGAGGCAAGGCGGGGGATACTGCTAGTCCACGCGTTCGTGTGTGGGAGCCCCCTTTATGTCGCAGCAACCTCTCGTGTCGCAGCCCCTAGGCGTCGCCCTCGTAGGATCCAAGTTCATGGGTCGTGCTCACGCTAACGCGTGGGGTCAAGTCAACCGGTTCTTCGAACTACCGCGGCGTGTGCATCTGCGCACGGCTGCTGCGCGGGATGGCGATGCGCTCGACAAGTTCGTGGCGCAGTGGAGCATCCATCACGGCACCACCGATTGGCGCTCGATTGCCAAAGACCCGATGATCGAGCTGGTCGATGTGGCCACACCGAATGACTCGCACCGCGAGATCGCGCTCGAGATGCTGGAGGCAGGCAAGCACGTGGCGTGTGAGAAGCCTCTGGCAGGCACCTTGAATGATGCGCGCGCTATGCGAGATGCAGCCAAGAAGCATCGCAAGAAGCTCTCGACCTTTGTGTGGTTCAACTACCGTCGTTGTCCGGCCGTGGCGTTGGCGTGGCAGATGATGCGCCAAGGTTTGGTGGGGCGTGTGTACCACGTGCGCGCGCAGTACCTGCAAAGCTGGGGCGGACCAGAGACGCCGCTGTTGTGGCGCTTCAAGAAAGGTGAGGCCGGCAGCGGCGCACACGGTGACTTGAATGCGCACATCGTCGACATGGCGCGTTTCTTGTTGGGCGAAGAAGTGCAGGACATCCATGGCGCGGTGTCGCGGACCTTTGTGCAGGAGCGCGTGATCCCCGGCACCCAGAAGAAGGGCCGCAGCGATGTGGATGATGCCGTGGTCTTCCTCGCGAGCTTCCAATCAGGTGCCATTGCAACCTTTGAGGCCACACGTTTGGCGAGCGGGCATCTCAATGCGAATCGCATCGAGATCAATGGTGAGTTGGGCGCGTTGCGCTTCGACTTCGAGGCCATGAATGAGCTGTGGTACTGCGACAATCGTGAAGATGTGCGCACCCGCGGCTGGAAGCGCATCGTGGCTACAAGCACCGCCGGCAAGCATCCCTATGCAGCCAACTGGTGGCCGGATGCGCATGTGGTGGGCTATGAACACGGCTTTACCAACATGGCCGCGGATGTGGTCGCGAGCCTGTGTGGCCAAGAACCGCTGGTTCCTCTGCCTGATTTTGAAGATGCTTACCAGACACAGCGTGTGCTGGAAGCGGCCTTGGTCAGCGCCAAGGAAAAAGCCTCGATCCGCATGGCGGAAGTCAAGTAAACCCGACACGACAAGGAGACTGCTGTGACACGTCCCGTATGCCTCTTCACTGGTCAGTGGGCCGACCTGCCGCTCGAGACTTTGGCTGCCAAGGCGCGCGCCTTTGGCTACGACGGCCTGGAACTGGCTTGTTGGGGTGATCACTTCGAAGTCCAGCGCGCGCTCAAGGACAAGCAGTACTGCTTGAAGAAGTGGGAGTTGCTCGCGGATCACGGCATCTCCTCGTTCGCGATCAGCAATCACTTGGTAGGCCAAGCCGTAGGCGATCTAGTTGATGAACGCCACAAGTCCATCTTGCCCGAGCACGTGTGGGGCAATGGTGAGCGCGAAGGTGTGCGCAAGCGTGCCCAGAAAGAGATGATCGATACAGGGCGTGCTGCGCGCAAGTTCTTCGACGCGGCACCGGTGTCCGTCAAGCAGAAGCTCAAGCAGACCGGCAAGACAGTTGTCGTCGGCTTCACCGGTAGCCCCATCTGGCATTGCGCGTACGCCTTCCCGCCTTTGCCCAAGGGCACGATCGAGAATGGCTTCAAGGACTTCGCCAAGCGTTGGACCCCGATCTTCGACGCCTACAAGAAGGAAGGCGTGTGGTTCGCGTTGGAAGTGCACCCCACCGAGATTGCGTTCGACATCTCGAGTACGCAGCGCGCGCTGGAGGCGGTCAACCACCATCCGCACTTCTGCTTCAACTTCGATCCGTCGCACTTTGGTTATCAAGGTGTGGACTATCTTGAGTTCCTGCGACGCTTCGGCGCGCGCGTGGTGAACGCGCATGTCAAGGATGTCTGGTGGTCACCTACGCCGACGCTGGCCGGAACCTTCGGTGGTCATGTCGACTTCGGCAGCGATGGTCGCAACTGGGACTTCCGTTCGCCTGGTCGCGGACGCATCGACTTCGAAGGCATCATCCGCCTGTTGAACCATGCGGGCTACCAAGGTCCGCTGACGGTTGAGTGGGAAGATGCGTTGATGGATCGCGAACATGGTGCGACCGAAGCGGCCGCTTTCGTGCGCAAGCTCGACTTCCCCCGCAGTGCGCGTGCCTTTGATGCAGCCTTCAGCGAGTGACGTCACTCGTGTACCTACCGACTCTCACAGCCTGACTCCCACAGAGGTGGACACATGAACCAAACTGACTTCGGCGTACGGGCCCGGCTCTCGGGCATGATGTTCCTGCAGTACGCCATCTGGGGTGCATGGCTGCCCATCTTGTGGCCATTCCTCGCCGATGTGCGTGGTTTCAAGCCCGAAGAGATTG
>CAIKQM010000219.1 GCA_903829565.1 uncultured Planctomycetota bacterium | reverse complement strand
TGAAGCCGTCCGTGACCAGCACGTCACACTTGTTGCGGAAGACTTCGTTGCCTTCCACATTGCCCACAAACTGCACCTTGGCTGCAGCTAGCAAGGGGTGCGCAGCCTTGAGCAAGTCGGTGCCCTTGCTCGCTTCTTCTCCGATGTTGAGCAGGCCCACGCGCGGGGTTTCGATACCGAGAGCGCACTTGGCGAAGGCAGCACCCATGATTCCGTGCTGCACAAGATTCTCGGGCTTGGGTTGCGACAAGGCACCCATGTCGAGCAGCGTGAGGGGCGAGCCACCGAAATTCATGGTCACCGCAATGCCGGGGCGCAAGCAGCCGGGCAGTGTGCCGAGTACGAGCGTTGCCGCCCCTACCACAGCACCGGTGTTGCCCATGGAGACGGCCGCACCCGCGTGGCCCGCTTTGACAGCGCCCATCATCTTCACGATGGACGAGTCCGGCTTAGCGCGCAGCGCTGTGGCGGGCGACTCGTGCATGTCGATGGCTTGCGACGCGTGCAACACGCGGAAGCCGGGATCGCCGCCGTTGGCAGCTAGCCAAGCACGAATGGTGGGCTCGTCTCCCACCAAGAGGATCCGCGCTGGATCCATTTTCCAACGACCGGAGGGATCCACCGCTTGGAGAGCACCCTTGAGTGTGCTCTCCGGCGCGTGGTCGCCACCGGGGACATCTAGGGCGATGAGGGATAGAGCCATCAACGCCTCCTAGATCTCAGAAAGCTTCCTTCTCCAACACGGCGGAACCCTTGTTGCCGCCCTTGTCGAAGCCGTAATGACCGCAGTTGTCGCACACGCGGTGGGGCTTGGTAGCCGCTCCGCAGCGCGGGCAGTGGTTGGCGGGCGTCGCGGTGAGAGCGTGGTGCGAGCGGCGGATGCCCTTGCGGTGCTTCGAGTGGCGTCGTTTCGGGTTCGGCATAGCTGAGTCTCAGTCGTTCAGTCGGAAAAGGGCCAAACAAGGTAGCGTGAGGTTACGGGTGCGTCAACGCGTTACCCCAAACCAAAGGCTCCGCGCACCGTCTGGAGGGCCGCGCTGACGCCTTCCGGCTTCTGCCCTTGGCCTTGGGCCACATCCGGCCGTCCCCCGCCGCCCCCACCGAGGTGCGGGCCCAAGGTCTTGGCGATTTGGCCGGCGTTCTTGCCTGGGACCCCTTGGCAGACCACGACGAAGGGCACGCGGCCTTCCTCGCGGCCAAAGAGCGCCAAGAGCAACTGCGGGCAAGCCGCCTTGGCCTTTTCGGCCAGCTCTCGCACCACTTCTCCGTTGGCCTGCGGCAGGTCCACGACCGCGACCTTGGCGCCGCTCAGATCCACAAGGGTCGCCTGTAAGTCACTCCAATACTTGCCTAGGTCACCCTTTGCTGCGGCGGAGGCTTTCTTTTCCGCTTCCTTGGCGGATGCGAGCACTTGAGCGATGCGCACGCCGATGTCGTCAGGGGAGCTCTTCAGGGACAACGCCGCGTCGCGCAGGAGGCGACGTTGGCGCTGCATTTCAGCCACCGCGGCAGGGCCGGTCAGGGCTTCGATGCGGCGCACGCCTGCCTGGACGGCGCGCTCCTCGCGCACCAAGAACGGTCCGATGTCACCGGCCGCGCGCACGTGCGTGCCGCCACATAGCTCCATCGACCAGCCGCCCACGTCGAGCACGCGCACCTTGGCGTCGTATTTCTCGCCGAACATGGCGGTCACGCCTCGAGCCTTGGCTGCGTCTAGATCCTCCACCGTGGTGGTGACGGTCGCGTTGGCTCCAATGCGCTCGTTCACAATGGTTTCAATGCGCTCGATCTCTTCGGGTGTCACGCCCTTGGTGTGCGAGAAGTCGAAGCGCAAACGATCAGGGCCCACATAGCTGCCCTGTTGTGCCACATGCTGGCCTAGCACTTCCTTGAGTGCTTTGTGCAACAGGTGTGTGGCCGTGTGATTCTTGCGCGTGAGATCGCGCTGCTTGGCATCCACGCTGGCCACCACGGACGCTCCCACAGTCGCCTTGCCGGTGCGGCAGGTGCCGAGGTGCACGATCACCGAGCCGGTGCGACGCGTATCGCGTACCTCGAAGCGGAACGAGCCATCCTTCGCTGCAATGACTCCACCATCGCCGCACTGGCCGCCACCCTCGGCGTAGAACGGGGAGTGTTCGAGCACCATGGCCCACTCGTCGCCCGAGCGCTCGACAAGCACCACCGTTGTGGAAGTCTCGTAGGCGGCCAGGCCATCTGCATGGTAGGTCGAGGTCGTCGGCTTGACCGAAGCGAGTGCTTCGGCAGAGAGCACCTGCTTGAACTTGCCTTCG
>CAIKQM010000218.1 GCA_903829565.1 uncultured Planctomycetota bacterium | reverse complement strand
CGCAGATGTTCGCGCGAACCTGACCGAGCAGCTAGAGCAAGCGGGCCACGAAGTCGATGTCGCTCTCGATGGTCGCAGTGGACTGCTCATGGCTCTTGCAGGCGAGCACGACGTGCTCGTGCTGGACTTGGGTCTGCCGCGGCTCGGCGGCCTCGACGTCTGCCGTAAGTTGCGCGCTGAACGTGGTGCTGGTCCGTTGGTTCTGATGCTCACCGCGCGCGACACGCTCGAGGACAAACTGGAAGGTTTCGCGGCCGGTGCGGATGACTATCTTGTGAAGCCCTTCGAGGGCGCGGAGTTGTTGGTGCGACTGCAGGCGCTCGCGCGCCGCTCGACACGCCAAGAGCCAGAGGTGCTTGTGGTCGACGACCTGCGCTACGACATGGGCACGTTGCGCGTCGAACGCGCCGGCCGCGCGTTGGTGCTGAACCGAGTCGGCTTGCGGATCCTGCGCGAGTTGATGAGCGCGTCTCCGCGAGTGGTGACGCGGCAGCAACTTGAGCAGGTCTTATGGGACGGCTTCTCGCCGGAGGGCAGTGTGCTGCGCTCGCACATCTTTGCCCTGCGCAAGGCGATTGACCTTGAAGGTCTTGCACCGCTCGTGCACACGGTGCGTGGTATCGGTTACAGGATCGCGCGCGAGGATGACGCGTGAGCGCGCCTCCGCGGCTGCGGCGCGGCCTGATGGTGCTCATCGCTGCGTTCGGCAGCGCTTTGGCGCTGACATACGCGTGGGTCGTGCCGCGACTGGTGCTCGACACCGAGGACACCATCTTCGCGCGCCAGCTGGAGCGCTTGCGCGAGCAAGCCACGCGTGCCGGCGGCTTGGACGAGACGCTAGATGCGCCGGGCGTGCGTGTAGTGCGTGATCTCTCGCTCGAACCACCCGAACTTGCTGCTTTTCTCCGTACGTTGCCGCTCGGCGTGCATGAGTACAACGACGACCCGCTGCCGGGCCTCGCCACCACGGAACTGATCGTGGCGGTGGAGCCGGATACCGCCGGCGCGCCCGCACGTTGGCTGCTCTACGACTTATCAGGGCTTGAGGCTTTAGAAGGCCCGTGGAGCGCGCGCTATGTCGGCGCGGTGGGCGGTGGAGTGACTCTGGCTGTGCTGGCGACTCTGGTTGGTTTGGTGGCAGCGCGTCGACTGTTCCGCGCCCTCGATGACTTGGAGCGGCTCATCGCAGGCGCAACGCCGGCAGCACGCCCTTCGGCCGCCGAGCAGCGCGACGACGAGATCGGTCGCATTGCGCGACTGTGGCGCGAGGCCGACGAGGACCTGCGCTCCGCACTCGAGCGCGAGCGCCGTTTCACGCGCGATGCCAGTCACGAGCTGCGCACGCCGATTGCGGCTGCGCGCGGAGCGCTCGAGCTCCTGCGAGCCGAGCCCGACGCGACTGCAGCGCGACGATCTGAACTTCAGCGTCGTGTCGATGTGGCCCTGGTGGAGATGGGGGATCTCGTCCACGCATTCTTGTGGCTGGCGCGCGAGTCGAGGCCAGCTCCCACCGGCATGGACCAAGAGGTGTTCCTGCTTGGAGAGCTAGTGACGCGGATGACTGCTGAGCGCATGGCGCTCGCCGGTCAAGGCGTGCGCTTTGAACTTGCGCGTGGCGCTGATGCGCTCGTCGAAGGCAACGAGCGTCTGGCGCGCGTCGTGATCGGCAATGTGCTCGGTAACGCGCTGCACCACGGCGAGGGGTGCATCGTGCTGCAGGTTGACGGCGCTCGGCTGCTTGTGAGCAACCAAGCGCGTTTGGGCTTTGCTGGCAGCTCTGTCGAGGGCTTTGGCTTCGGCCTCGAGATCGCTCGCAAGGTATGCGAGCGCTTTGGCTGGCGCCTTGAGCCGCGTGAGCACGCTGGCCGCTTCACCGTCGTGCTCGATTTTGCAGCGCGTGCGGGGAGCGAGCTCGGATGATCCGAGCTCTGGATCAGAACAGCCAACGCAGGCCGAGCATGGCCCCGAAGTGGTCATACTCGGCGTCGAAGGTCGCGCCCGCGCCCTCGAGCTCCACCCCGCTGGCGCCGAGATAGCGGCCTTCAAGCGTGATCTCCAACACTTCGCTCGTCTTGTGGCCGATCCCTCCAAGGAACTGGTAGGCGAAAGCACCGCTGTCGCTCACCTCGGCGCCCGAGGGCTCGAGGTCTGCGTCGATCTCCTCGATGAACCCAAGTCCAACGCCTACGTAGGGACGCCAAGGACCGCGTCGCTCGAAGCTGTAGATCATGTTGGCCGTCACCGCCACCGACGCGTAGTCGCCACCGGTCGCCAATGCTCCACCGGCACCGATGGAGTCGACCTCGCCGCGGCGCCAAGTCCAGTCCGCCTCGACGCTCCAACTCTCGTTGAAGTCGTAACCGATGGCGGCTCCACTGGCAAAGCCTGCCGAATAGCGGCCATCCGCGCTTCCGCCCTCCGGGTCGAAAGCGCCGTCGAGTGTCTGTCCATAGCCGACATTGGCGCGCGCGTAGAGTCCGGAGGGGCCGCGCGTCGTGGGGCTTGAGGCACACGAAGAGGCCAGAGTGAGGAGCAGGAGCGATAGAGGGAGGAGTTGCTGGTGCATATGGCAATGTCCGCGAGCCGGCTTCATACGGATTGTCGAAAGTTCGTCAACGCAGCATCGAAAAGCTGCGCTTGTCATGGTCAGGGCGCTTGCGCGCAGCAAGCACCCCTGTCATGCCTCAGAATTGCCACACGAGCGCCAGCGCGACTTCAGCTTCATAGTCGTCGAGGGCGATCGGACTGTCGGCGATCTGCGAATCGTAGAGCTCGACGCCAGCCTGACCAATCAGCTGCAGATGCTCGGTGAAGCGCTGTCGATGCACGACCTGCAGTCCCGTGGAGCGGTACCCGCCATCGAGATCCGTCTGCTCGAGTCCTGAGCCGAGCGCATCCTCGGCACTCACGCCAAAGTCCTTGTTCACGAAGGCGCTATCCCCGAAGGTCGAGAACGCATACAGCTCGGTTCCCATTCCGTCGAGCCGATCCCCGAAGCGGTGCCCGAACGCCAGCACGCCGAGCGCACCGAAGTCGCTCTCGCCCGCCAGCACTCGCCCGCCGATCCAGTTGCGCCATTCGCTGCCGAGTGCGCGACGCACCTCGACGAAGCCCGTCAAGTGCGAGTCGCGCTCCTTGATTCCGTCGAGCGCACCGTTCTCGGAATCCGACGGATCTAGTCCTGCTTCGTAGCGCAAGCCGGCCTGCACTAGCCAATGCTGATCGAAGACGCCGCGCCAGCCGAGCTCGGTGCCCTCGAAGAACAGCATGTGATCACCATCACGCCATTGGATGGCGCCAGCGGGATCCAGTTCGAACTCGTACTCGTCTGATCCGTCGTACGCGGCTTCGTATTCGACGCCGAGGCCGAGTGCGAATCCAAACCCGCCTCCGCGTGTGAAGTCGAACACGGAAGGCAGAGGCACCAAGGCGCGTTCGTCGGGTGAGTCCTGCGTCCATGGTGCCGGTTCAGCAAGGAACATGGGCAGGCCATTCGGGGCGAGAGCCATCGCAGCATCAGCATGGCTGCTGGTCAGGCACGCGGCCGCGCACGACGAGACGAGGCAGGTCAAGGTCAGAGCGTTCTTCATGCAAGCCAGACTAGGCGCGCTTGATCGCTGCCATGCGTCGATTCAGCGTCAATCCCGCGTGGATTCGATGTGCACGGCTGTGACGAACTCGTCTTCCATGCCTTTGCCTCAGTTGTCAAAAGATGTTTGCAGGTGTGAATCGGGGAGGTCGGTGCTAGTGAATCATGGCTTGCTCAGGTATCGTGCAGACATCAACACGAGGCACTTTGGTTGCCTTTGTGATGCCAGTTTGCTTGACGCGGGTGCTTGCAAACTGGTCCTACAGTTCACCTGCTGAAAGTTCTGCATCATGAGTATCTTTGGCATAGGATCCTTCACCACGCCGCGCGCCACCAAGCTGCGGCTCACGGCTGCTTCCATGACTGGTGTCAGTTCTAGTCTGTGTCTGCTAGTTTCGATGGCCACGGGCCTCCTGCTTTTGGGTGGAGGTACGACTCGTGCATCGGGCAGTACCTCGGCGCTTGCCGATCAGCAAACGTCAGGCGTGTTGAGTGTGGCCTCGTGGTCGATTGCCGCTGGGACGGTGTACACGGCCACTGGCGACCTGCATGTCGTATCCGAGGGTGATGTCCTTGTCGCAGGGCACGTACTCGGCGCCGCGCGGGTCGCGGGTCAGGGGCCACTCGATGGCATCGATCTGCGCATCTCCAGCCGCACGCGCATCGTCGTGGAAGGTCTCGTGCGTGCCGGTGAAGGCGGCAATGCCTTTGCAGGAGAGAGCGCGGCGTCCAATTGTCAATTGCCTAGCGGCGCTGGTGGCGATGTCATTCTCGAGGCTCCGCTGATCATCATTGATGGCCGCGTCGTGGCCGGTAATGGGGGCATCGCCGGCGCGAACGCTGCTGCCGCGCGAGGTGGGGCGGTGGAGCTGCGCGGGCTCGTCCGCACGACGCGAACGAGCACCATCGGCCCGCTCGAGACTCTGTGGGAGCGCCGCGCAACACTGCGTGGCGAGGGTGGGCAGGGGATCTTCGGAGGCGACGGCGGCGGTTTCGCCGGCGAACCGTTCCCCATGCCGCAACCGTTCGATGGTCGCGGCGGTGCGGGTGGCTCGATCCACACGCGTGACTTCGATGCGCAACTCGTCCCATTCGCCCTCGCGGCCGAGCTTGGTGGTGGCTGGTTCGTTGCCTCCGATTGCGCCGACGGCGCACCGGGCATGTCTGCTGCGACCACTGCCTTTGGTGGCGCTGGCTCGCCGGGCAATCCTGGCCAGAATGGCACGGTGAATTCACCACAAGGCGGGCCCGGTACTCCAGGCGGCCATGGTGGACATATCAGCGGCTCGAACGGCGGTGCGGGAGGAAATGCTCCGGCTTGCTGTCCGCTGCCGGAAGGTGCACAGCGCGGTGGTACAGGTGGTGCTGGTGGCGCCGGTCAGACAGCCATCGGCGGTGCTGGTGGCGCCGGAGGACGCGGTGGCGCGGCCTACTTTGACACGGCTACCAACAGCTATGTGGCGCCCGGCGGCGACGGTGGTGACGGCGGCAATGGAGGCAACGCGGCCTCTGGCAACGGCGGCAATGGTGGCGCTGGCGGCAAGCCGTTGGGGCTAGGCGGTGCCGGCGGTTCCGCCGGTGCTGTTGTACCCGGTGCTGCAGGCGCTGGTGGCCAACCCGGCCGCGGTGCTCCGAACGGCAGCGCAGGCAGCGTAGGTGCCGCGGGTACCGGCTATCCTGGCGCGGACGGTGCTGCTGGCCCTAACGGGGCCGGTTGCTGAAACTCACGCGCGGGGCGGGCCAACGCTCGCCCCGCGCACTCCGTGATTCACCCACACAGGACTTTTTGAATTGGTCTCCCACATGGCTCGTCACACACAGCTTCTCGTCCTTCTTTGTCTTTCCATTGGCCTGGGTGCGTGCCGTAGCCACAGCGCTACACAAGAGGCCTCCGAGCCGTCTCGGGTTTCTGCGGCGCGCTCGCCGGCCACGACCGTTCGTGAGGTCGAGCGCATCGAGGCGGCCACATGGACCCTGGCGGCAACGGAGCGCAAGCCAATCGCAGGCGACTTACTCGTGCGCTGCGAAGGGGACATCGTCGTGGACGGCGTGATCGAAGGCCGCGACCGTCCGGCGGGGGACGTACACCCCGATGGTGCGACCATTCGTTTGGTGTCGCGCACACGCATCATCGTGCGTGGCACGCTGAGGGCGGGGCGTGGTGGTGATGCGCATGCCGGGTCGCCGACTGTCGACAACTGCCACATGCTGGGCGGCCGCGGGGGAGATGTGATTCTCGAGGCACCGGAAGTGCTGCTTGTTGGCGCTGCTCTGGCGGGGGATGGCGGCCGCAGTGGCGCGAATGCAGCCGCGCCCGCTGGCGGCGATGTCATCATCCGGGGTCAGGTGCTTCCCGACAGCACCGAGACCAGAGCTGCAAGCGCTGGCATGGTGGGCGGGAACGGTGGAGGCTTCCTCGGCACGCCTTTCGCTGGCGTGCCAGCGGACGGACGGGGAGGGAACGGGGGCAATGTGCGCTTGGAAAGTTGGGATCCGCAGCGCGCGGGCTTCAGTCCCTGACTTGGTGGTGGCCCTCACTTACGCGCGGGCACTGACTCGCGCGCGGGCCGGCTGTCAAGCTGACTTGACGAGGTCCAGCACAGCTGCCGCTTGACCAGCGGGGTCCTTGGTCTCGATGGCCTGCTCGATGCGGCCGTCGGTACCGATCACATAGGTCAAGCGCCGCGGCCAGGCATCGGCAGTCGACGCGGCCGCCTTGTAGGCCAGAGCCACACGCTTGTCGACATCGGAGAGCAGACGGAAGGGGAACGAGAACTTGGCGGCAAAGGCCGCTTGGTCCGGCACGGCATCAAAGCTCGCACCCAGCACCACAATGTTCTTCGCTTCGTAGTCGCGGATTCGATCACGGAACCCGCAGCCTTGCTTGGTTCAACCAGGCGTGTCGGCTTTGGGATAGAACCACAACACCACGCGTTTGCCGCGCAGCTCTGCCAAGCTGATGGTGCTGCCATCGTGAGCGGGCAGCGTGAACTCGGGTGCTTGCGTGCCGATGCTTAGCATTGGTGTGCTCTTGCCGAACAGCCGGCGGAGGATGGTCCCTAACAGTGACATCTCACTCCGCCTCGGGTTTGCTATCGAGATCCGGATTCACTTCGCGGTCGTGCTCGCGGGCCTTGCGAATCAAGGCATCCAAGTCGGCTGCCTGCTGGAGCGAGTCGTCGTACATCCAGCGCAAGCGCGGAGTGCGTCGCATGGCGAGCACCGAGCCCACCTGACGTTGGATGAAGCCATTGGCGTGTTCCAACATGTGCGTGGCCTTGGTGCGCTCGGCTGCATCACCCAGCACCGACCAATGCAGCGTCGCGATCGACAGGTCGTCGCTGATCTCCACACGCGTAATCGTGAGGAAGGTCGAGCGCGGATCGTTCAGCTCGAACTGCAGGCAGTAGGCCGCGCGCTCTTGGATGCGAGCGCACAGCCGTGCCTTGGTGCGGTCATTGGCCATGCCCTCACACGCCTGCTTTGCTGCCTAGCGTGCGCTTGCTCGTGACCATCTTGTAGGCCTCGATCACATCGCCCACTTCCACATCGGGGAAGTCGCGCACGGTGACACCGCAATCGAAACCAGCGCGTACTTCCTTGGCATCGTCCTTCTCGCGACGCAGCGAGCCCATGACGCCTTCGAAGATCTTCTTGCCGCCGCGCATGACGCGCACCTTCGAGTCGCGGGACACCGTGCCATCCAGCACATGCGAACCGGCGATGATGCCGACCTTGCTCGACTTGAAGAGGGCGCGTACTTCGACGTGGCCGGTGATCTGCTCGCTGATTTCGGGCGCCAAAGTGCCCTCCATCAAGTCGCGCATGTGATCCAGCAACTCGTAGATGACTTCGTAGTAGCGGATGTCGATGCCGAAGCGCTCGGACGCCATGCGCGCCTTGTCGCTGACCGTGGTGTGGAAGGCCACGACCAACGCGCCAGATGTTTGCGCCAGGAGCACATCGTTCTCGGTGACCGCGCCCACGCCGGCGAAGACCACCTTGACTTCCACTTCCTCGTGCTTGAGATCGTTGAGCGAAGTCTTGAGCACTTCGACCGAACCTTGCACGTCCGCACGCACGATGACATTGATCGTGCGCTTCTTGGAGTCGGCCACGGCCTTGAGCAGGTTCTCCGCCGTCACTTGACGGCGTTCCGTCAGCGACATCGCACGGTTCTTGCGCTCGCGTTCTTCGGCGACTTCCTTGGCGCGTGCCAAGTCGTCGACCACATAGAACGTTTCGCCAATGCCGGGCAGTGCCGAGAGACCGGACACTTCCACGGGCACAGCCGGGCCAGCGCTATCAATCACGCGGTTGCGGTCATCGTGAATCGAACGCACCTTGCCGTAGCCTTCACCGGCCAAGATCACATCGCCACGCTTGAGCGTGCCGTCTTGCACCAACAGGTGCGCGACGATGCCCTTGCCTTCGCTGATCTCGGCTTCGAGCACCACGCCTTGCGCCGGACCCTTCGGGTGGCAGCGCAGTTCGAGCACTTCCGACTCGAGGAACACGCGCTCGAGCAGCTCGTCCACGCCCTCGTTCTTGAGTGCGCTGACCGGCAACATGGAGGTCTCGCCACCCCATTCTTCCGGCACTAGGCCGAGCTTGGTGAGCGACTCCTTCGTGCGCTGCACATTCGCTTCGGGCTTGTCGATCTTGGTCAACGCGACCACGACCGGCACCTTGGCAGCGCGCGCGTGCGCGAGCGCTTCTTCCGTCGACGGCATCGGACCATCGTCCGCAGCGACGACGAGCACCACGATGTCGACCGCCTTCGCACCACGCGCGCGCATCTGCGTGAACGCAGAGTGACCGGGCGTGTCGATGATGGTGAGCTTGTGACCAGCCTTGGTCTGCACCGAGTAGGCGCCGATGTGCTGGGTGATGCCGCCGGCTTCGCCACCCGCCACATTCGAGCTGCGAATCGAGTCGATGAGAGTGGTCTTGCCGTGGTCGACGTGGCCCAAGATGGCCACAGTGGGGGCACGCAAGGCCAGCTCTTCGCCTGCAATGGCTTTGCGCTGTTCCTTCAACTCGCCCAGCAGTTCGGTCTCAGCTTCGACCTCTTGCACCACCGCCAACTCGACATCGAACTCACCCGCCAACAACACGGCTGTGTCTTCGTCGAGCAGCGAGTTGATGTTGACCGCACCAAAGCCCATCTGCCCGAAGGCGACCTTCAGCAGTTCGTTGGACTTGACGGACAAACGATCGGCCAACTTCTTGATGGTGACCGGCGCATCGACCTCGACCTTTTGGCCGGAGTAGGGCGATTGCGAACCCGCGCCACGCGGCATCGAGCGACCACCACCGCGCGCCGAGCGCTCGGCACCTTGTGCTGCGATTTGGTTGCGACGCAGGAAGCGATCGGAAGCCTGCGTGCGCAGCTCCGACGCGCTCATTTGTCCGCGCGCCACCGGAGTGCCACGAGCCAAGGCACGCTTCTTGTCGTGCGGCATGGTCGGCTTGACATCCGGAGCCACGTCGTCCTTGCCACGCAAGCGGCGCGATTCGGTGGCCTTCTTGGGCGGAGTCTGCGGCTTGAGCTTCGACAGGTCGATGAAGCCCACGACCTTGCCTGCCGGTTGTGAAGCGGGCTTGGCAGCAGCAGCCGCAGCGGCCGGTTGCACCGTGGGTGCGGCCGGTGCCGCAGGCGCGGGTGTCGCGCTGGGTTGAGTGCCCGCGGGCTGCGTCGTGCCGAGCTGTGGCGTGCTCGGCGCTTTGGCGGCCACATCCGCCAGCTTGGTTTCTGCTGCAGTCGGAACTGCGGCCGGAACAGGAACAGCCGCGGTAGCGGTCGCTTCCACAACAGGCTTCGTCTCGAGAACCGGCTGCGTGCTCTCACGCGGCGCCGTCTCGGGCTTCGAGGCGGGTAGTGTCGCGGCGACAGGCGCTGCGGTCGTGGCGTCCGCTTGCTTGGCCGCGGATTCCAGTACAGGTTCGGCCGCCTTGGCTTCCGCCCGGACAGCAGCAGGCGTCTCGGTCTTCGCGACCGCGGCAGCAGGCTGTTCCGCTTGTGCTTCGACGGCGGTGGACTTGGTCTTGGTTTGCTCCGGCTGCTTGAACGACTCGGCTTCGCTGGCCGTTGCTGCAGTGCTGGACTGCGTTGCGGCAGGACGGCTTACAGATGCAGGCGCCGGTGCGGGCGCGGCAGGCGTGACTGCAGGGGCGGGGGCAGCCGCTTCTGCTGTCGTGTCTTCCGTGCCATCGAGCGACAGCTTCTTCTTCTTCTTCTTGATCAAGCCGCCTTCGAGCGCGGCTTCCACACCTGTAGAGCTTTCAGCGGCAGCTCCGCTCTTCGCGCTCCCCGGAGTCTGCATGACCCCGCGCGCTTCCATGAGGCCGCGCACGCGCAGCTCCACGTCAAACTCAAGACCTGACTGCGGCGACTTGATGTCGGCGAAGCCCCACGCATGCAGCTTCTCCAGCAGCTCCTTGCCGGAGAGCCCCACCTCCTTCGCGAGGTCGTTGACCTTTACCTTCTTGATGCTCAAGCCTTGTCCGTTCTCGTTCGCCGTTGGTCGTCAGTCTGAATTGATCGCGAGTCTGCGTATGGGCCGTCAGGCCTGGCTGTCGTAGCCGCCGTCTTCGGGCAGCTGATCGCCATAGCCTTCGCCGCCGGTTTGCGGCAGGACGATGCCATTCTGTTCCGCTTCCCACTCGGCGCGCGTCTTGATGTCGATCTCCCAGCCGCAGAGACGGCTGGCGAGGCGCACATTCTGTCCGCGCTTGCCGATGGCGAGCGATTGCTGATCTTCGTCCACGAGCACCGTGGCCGAACGCGTGTCGACATCGGGGTAGATGTTGTCGAGATGGATCATGGCGGGCTTCAAGCCGTTCATGATCAACGTCTCGAGCGAATCACTCCACTTGATGATGTCGATGCGCTCGCCGCGCAGCTCGTCGATGACGGCCTTGATGCGCGAACCGCGCACGCCGACGCACGCACCGATCGAGTCGATCTTGGGATCGCCCGACAGCACCGCCATCTTCGTGCGGTAGCCCGGCTCGCGGACCACGCGCTTGATCTCGATGATGCCGTCGTTGATCTCGGGCACTTCGAGCTCGAAGAGTCGACGCACCAAGTCCGGGTGTGTGCGCGAGGCGAGGATGCGCACGCGCGAACCATCCTTGCGCACCTCGACGATGATCGCGCGGATCCGGTCGCCGGGGTTGTAGGTCTCGCCGCGCACGCGGTCTTCTTTGCCGATGACGGCCTCGACCTTGCCGAGGTTCACGACCAAGAAGTCGCCGTCGAAGCGTTGCACCACGCCGTTGACGAGTTGACCGATGCGCGCTTCGTACTCTTCGAAGAGCACATCGCGTTCGGCTTCGCGCAAGCGTTGTTGGAAACCTTGCTTGACAGCTTGGGCCACGATGCGTCCGAGGTCGGCGAGGTCGAATTCGTATTCTTCCTCAGCGTCCTCCATCGTGATCTCACCGCTCTCGCGGTTGATGCGCACAAGCATCTCTTCGCCGACCCCGAGGCGCTTACGCACACCGGCGGCCAAAGCCTCTTCGAGCGCACGGAAGATGACCTCCTTAGGGATGTCCTTCTCCAGGTGCAAGACCTCGATCAGTCGCAGCAGGTCGTCAGCTTTCATGCGGTCGGGCAAGGCGACGACGAAGCGGGGCGCGCGTCGCAGGACGCGCACACCGCCCCGGCGTCCGTGAGGGGACGATGGGTTGTGTGGTCGGCTCCGTCCGTGGTTCGTAGAGTCGGGCGTGGATCGCGGACGCGCCGCAAGCCTCGCCACAGCCTCTCTTTGCCGCGGGGGAATGTGGGATTGTCCGCGCAAACCCCTCCGGAGTCAACGGCGGGGGCGTTTCCGCCGTTGCCTAGGCGGCGCAGGTATGGTGCGATGAGCCCATGCGCAGGTGGTGGATGCGGCCGCTGGGAGGGTTGGTACTGGCGTTGCAGGGCCCCGCAGCGGTCTTTGGGCAGGTTCAGTGGGAAGTGGATCTCTCAGATGCGGCAGCTGAGGAACTTGTCGAGCGCACACTGACCGAGCCGGACCTGCGGACTGCGCTTGGACGGTACTTGCTGCAGTCGCCCGAGGCAGCCGGTCAACGCGGCCCGCGGTTCATGGTGCCGGCGCTGGCCTCGGCGGTGCGAGTCTACGGCGAGACCGAGTCTTGGGACGACGACCTAGTGGCGCGCCAGTTGGTGGCTTGGTCGCACAGCATCCACGAGCCGTTGAGCGTGATGGCGCGCAGTGCGGCCGAGCGCGTGCTGTTGCGGCGTGGGCTCTTGGGCGATGTTGCGGGTGTCGAGCGCTTTGCGGGCGCGTGGCAGCGCGCCGGTGGTGCAGCCACCGAGGTGCGTCTGTTGCACGCGCGCTGGTTGCTCGCGCTGCCTGTGGCGAGCACGCCTGATGACTTGTCCAGCCGTTTGGACAGTCTGTGTGCGGAGGTCGATCAGCTGGCTGCGCGTCAAGCAGGCACGGAAGCCGCCTTGTTGCGGGGACGCACGCGCTACTTGCGTGCGCTGCTGGCTTTGCGCGGGCTGGAGCTGTCCAATCCACTTGACAGTCAGGAACAGGTGCGCTGGCGTGCCTCGATCGACGAGCAGTTGGCGGCCGCTGCACAAGAACTGAGTGCGGCGGTGCTGCGCGGCAGCGCACGCCGTGCACACAGCCTGCGGGCTGCGCTGGCGTTGGTGCGCCTCTTGGCGGACTTGCGCACAAGGCCTACGAGTGAACTCGTGCTGACAGCACCGTTGCTGGAGTCTGCGGCCGACTTCGTGAACGCTTCGCTGCAAGCCGAGCACGCCTCGCTGGATACGGTGTGTGAAGCCTCGGATGGGGCGTACTCCGTGTTGTACGATGCAGGCCCGCTCATGGATCGCGCGGCGGATGCGCGCCTGGAGGTTGCAGCGGTGCTGCGTGTGTTGGCTCCCAACGAGGTCTTGGGTGCGCGTGAGTTGCGCGTACCTGCGGACTTGAGCGAGCGTGTGCAAGCTTTGCGTGCGGTGCGGCGTGCGCACTTGCTGCGGGCCGCTCGCAAGCAAATAGAGGAACTCGAACGGCAGGCGGCCTACACAGTCTTGGCCGTACAAGAGCGTGAAGAGCAGTCGCTGGAAGCTGATCTCGAGCTGCGGCGCTTGCTGGACCGTATGGAATGGCGTCATGGCGACTTGACAACAGCGCTGGCTTCCGCACCGGACGAGACCGGTTTAGAGGAGTTGCGTACGCCTGCTTGGCTGACTTTGGAGGCCGCGCGTGCAGCGCGTGAACAAGGGCAGTCAGAGCTGGCGCGAGGCGTGCTGGTCGCGTTGCGCACGCACTTGGATGCCGATCCCCGCACGCGCAATTGGTTGTGGGGCATTGAGCTGCTCGCCGCGGTCGAGTCAACGCTGGGCTCGACGCTTTCGGATGTCGGTGATGCGCGGGCGGCGCAGGCCGAGTTGCTGACGAGCGTTGAGCGCTTGGCTGAGTTGCTGACTCTGCTGGGGACGCGCGGCGATGCACCGCGCATGCTGCAAGCGATTCAGAACCAGCAAAGCTCGGTGTATGTGGCCTTGGCGGTCAACGCCAATGTCAAGTTGGGCGATCCGCAGGCTGCTCTCGAGTGGTTCGAAAAGGCCTGGCAGTTGCGCAAAGACGACACGATGCGCGTGCTGGGCGCGTGCTATCGCGCACGCGCAGGCTTGGCCAGCGAGGCGCGCAGCTTGCTGCAAGGCGTCGTGCCGTCGAGCCTTGTGTACTACAACCTGGCCTGTGCGCATGCGTTGCTGGGCGAAGCCGATCAGGCGCTCGAGTACCTGCGCCTGGAGTTGTCGGATCCGCGCGCAGCCGCAGGGGCTGTGGAGCGCCGCAAGCAGTGGGCCCGTGAAGATCCGGACTTGAAGTCATTGCGCGGCGATGCGCGTTTCCAGACACTCGTCGGTCCATGAACGCGCAAGGTGTGGGCAGCATTGTGTTGACCGGTCACGGTCGTCGTCGCTTCCTGAGCGGCCATCCGTGGATCTTCCGCGATGATGTAGCCAAGATTGACGCCGAGGCCGGCTCCGTGGTGCGTGTGCATGCACCCCAAGGCGAAACGCTTGGGTATGGCACCTACAGTGCCGTGTCCAAGATTGCCTTGCGCGTCGTCGCGCGCGGCAAACAAGAGCGCACCGCCGAGCAGTGGCCCGCGTTCTGGCAGCGTCGCATGGCGCAATGCGTGGCACGGCGCGCCAAGCTGGGCTTGCTGGAAGCACGCGGGGCGTGTCGCTTGGTCGCTGGCGATGCCGATGGTGTGCCGGGCGTGATCATTGATCGCTATGCCGATGTGCTCGTGGTGCAGTCGGGCACTTTGGCAGGGGATCGCTTGCGCGACCCGCTGCTG
>CAIKQM010000217.1 GCA_903829565.1 uncultured Planctomycetota bacterium | reverse complement strand
CGCAGACGTAAGCTCTCCCACCGCCATCGACTTGCGCTTGCGCAACGCGGGCAGGCGGGACTCAATCTGCGACAACCTCTCGCGCAACGCGACCATGTCCGGCCGCACGTCAAGACGTGCGACGAAGTAGTACAGATCGTAGAGATCCCGCATGAGTCGTCGTTCGTTCCAAGCAGCCAGCTTGTGAGCCATGGCGCGGTCCAGGCTCATCACTCGCACCAAGCGCGAGGGCTGTCCTTGGGCGAGCGCGAGCCCAGCCGTCGGCATCACGACCGATGGACAGGCGAGGTCCACATTGGCCTCGATCTGAATCGCGGCCTCATCCACGTGTAATTCGGCGCGGACCATCTTGGAATGCACCTCGACGCGCACGCGCGCGCCCTCCAACTCTTCAAGCTCGCCGAGCACTCGCCGCAGCTCACGCGCGAGGTCGCGCTTTGAATCGAACGGCACAAACACATAGTCGATGTCCGTCGTGCTGCGCGGGCAATCGTGCAACGCCAAGGCGATGCCGCCCTTCACGACCGCATGCTCCTCGAACACTTCCGCAAAGCGATGCAGCACCCACACGAACAAGCCCTGCGCCGTGGCGGGGCGTTGCAAAATGGGCTTCATGCGAGCCCCAACACGCCGCGCGCGAAGGCGATGAAGCGCGGATTGCGATAGCGTTCGAGGTACAGCTCCAGCCGTGCACGATCGAGGCGGGCGGGGTCGATGTCGCTGTAGATGTCGAAGGGATAGCGCCGGCCGCGAAGGTGAAAGTACAACGTGTCGAGAGTCGCCTTCTCGGCGTCGGCCCAGCGCACTCCTTGTTCAACGTTGTGGCCAAAGTCGAGGTGCGGCGCGATGTGCACATGCACGACTTCGTAGCCCAGGCCGGTGTAGGTGTGCGCGGTGCTCGGTCTGGCGGCCAAGATCTGACGCTCAGGCAGCGTGCCGATGACAAGGTGCCGCGCCAGGGCGTTGCCGAAGCTGATGTAGGAATCCGGCGCGAGCCGCTGGCTCAGGGTCGGCAAGTCGAAACCGTCGCGCACATACATGCCGCGCGTGAAGCGCCGGATGATGGCCGCTTGTTCAAGGGTACGGACGCGCCGCAGAAAGCCAGTGGGTTGCGGATCAGCCAGCAGGACGTGCAGATCGGACGAGCTGAAGACGCCCCGCTGGGCTGAGGCGAGGTCACGGATGCGCTCTGCGTCGAGCAGGGCTTTCATATTGACAGTTATATCACAGAATTGTGCTCTTGGGCTCAATATGAAAGCGGGTCGGACTTGGACCGAGTGCGCATGACGTGACAGGCTGGTGGTGGCTTGCGGCATGGTCATGATTGGCACTGAGAGGATGCGCAGCCGTTCTAGTCATGTCCGAACCGCACACAGCACTAGGGCAACAGTGGCGGGGACTTCAATGACGGTAAACTCATACCCAACAACTACTTACGCCCACATATCCGCATTGGGCACAGACACCCACCCCAGCTTGCGAAGCGCGCTTTTCGGCGCTTCGCCCACCGCCGAGTCCCCTACGCCACCGCCCGCGACATGGTCAAGTCCACCGGCAAGGCCTGATCCAGCCGCCAGGTGATCGACATGGGCAGCTCACCCTCGTGTCGCACGTAGCT
>CAIKQM010000216.1 GCA_903829565.1 uncultured Planctomycetota bacterium | reverse complement strand
TGGGGCTTGCCGGTGTCGCGACCATGGTGTGGCCGCAAGATGGACAGTGGCTCTTGCATGGCGGCAGCGTGGTGGCCTTGATGGTCGCAACGATCACATGGTCGGCGGGTTCGTTGTGGTCGCGTGGTGCGATGCAAGGCTGCGACCCGCTCG
The DNA here is from genome assembly GCA_903829565.1 of uncultured Planctomycetota bacterium. GTDB lineage: Bacteria > Planctomycetota > UBA1135 > UBA1135 > SXXH01. Next base: position 2,458 of record CAIKQM010000216.1, on the reverse strand, counting down.
CGTTCGCAACGGCCCAGATGCTGTGCGGCGGTGCGCTGCAGCTGTCTTGTGGCGGTGTGTTGGGCGAATGGACCACGTGGGACCCGGCGCGCGTGCCCACTGCAGGTTGGGGCAACTTGGTGTACTTGGCTGTCGCAGGTTCGCTGCTCGGTTTCAGCGCCTATTTGTGGCTCCTGCGCAACACCACCTCCGCCGTCGCTGCTAGTTATGCCTTCGTGAATCCGTTGGTGGCCTTGCTGCTTGCGGTCACCATCGGTGACGAAGTGCTGATGGCGCGCACCTGGCCTGCAGGAGCGTTGATCTTGGCTGCGGTGGCCTGTGTCTTGCGCGAACGCGCTCTTGCCACACGAGCACAGAACGGCGATTCTCGAACAACATGAAGCTCCGCTTGTGGGTACTCGCAGTCTCAACGGCACTCGTGGCCTCCGGTGTACCGCGCGAAGTGCCGCCGGATGTACTGCCGGCGAACTACGGCAAAGTACTGCCGCAAGGGCTCTGGCCTAACGAGCCGCCCGCCTATGACGCAGCCAAAGTGCAACTCGGCCGCGCGCTGTACTTCGATCCGCTGCTGTCGATCGACCAACAAACCAGTTGTGCTTCGTGTCACGATCCGGCCAAGGGCTTTGGCGATGGACGGCGTGTCTCCGTAGGCAGTGGCGGCACGACAGAGCGGCACTCGCCTTCGCTCTTCAACCGCGGCCTGGGCTCCAGCTTTGCATGGGATGGGCGTCATGCCACGCTCTCGGCCCAGATGCTCTTCCCCATCTCCTCACCTATCGAGATGGGTTTGCCGTTGCCTGTAGCCGTCGAGCGCCTGCGCGCCAGTGACAAGTATGCTGGACAGTTCGAGCGCGTGTACGCTCGGCCTGCCGATGCTGAAGCGCTCGGTGATGCCTTGGCCGCCTTCGTCGTGCGCATCACCAGCGGCGACTCGCGTGTGGAGCGCTTCCAAGGCGGTGACTTTGCTGCGTTGAGTGATCTGGAACGCACAGGCTTGTGGATCTACGAGAGCAAGGGACGCTGCTGGCGTTGTCACGCAGGTGCCAACTTCACGGATGAATCGCTGCGCGTCACGGGCGTGGGCGCGCGCGAAGGTGTGGCACGCGAAGGACGCGCCGCGGTGACGCGCGCGGACGGCGATCGTGGACGCTTCAAGGTGCCTACGCTGCGTGGTGTCGCTCACCATCCGCCTTACATGCACGACGGTTCTCTGGAGAGTCTCGACGCGGTGGTTGCGTACTATGATCGTGGTGGCGAGCGCGTACCGGGCGACGAACGCGTGCCCGGCAACGAGCTGGAGCCGCTGCATCTCTCGGCGCACGAGCGCACGGCCTTGGTGGCATTCTTGAAGGCTCTCTCACCGTGATGGAACTGGACGCATGACTGCCCTGTTGCAGGCCAAAGGCCTCAAGAAAAGCTATGACGACCGCGTGCTGTTCAGCGGCATCGAGTTCAGCGTCTCCGAAGGCGAGCGTGTGGCGCTGCTGGGTGACAACGGCTGCGGAAAGTCGACCTTGCTGTCCATCTTGGCCGGTGCGCTCGAACCCGAGGAAGGCAGCGTTGTGCGGCGGCGCGATCTGCGCTGGGCGTACTTAGCGCAAGACCCGACACTGCCTCCGGAGTTGTCCTTGCTGGAAGCCGTGTGTCGCGGCGACGAAGCCTACACACGTGCTGCCGCCGAACTGGATGCCTTGCATGCCCAGATGGCTGTAGCCAAGGGCCCGCAGTTGGACTCGCTGCTCAAGCGCGCTGCTGTATTGGAAGACACGGCCGCACGGCGCGCATTGTTGGAGTCACGAGCGGAAGCGTTGCTCGATGCCTTTGGTCTTCCTGATCCGCACCTGTCATGCCGGCACCTGTCCGGTGGTGAGCGGCGCCGCGTGGCCATCTGTCGCGCGCTGGTCGGTGATCCCGAGTTGTTGTTGCTCGACGAACCGACGAACCATTTGGATGCGCTGGCGGTCGAACGTTTGGAGGATGAGCTGCTGGCGCGCGGCACGCCGTTTGTCGTCGTGACACACGATCGTTGGCTGCTTGAGCGTTGCGTGGATCGCATCTTGGAGCTGGATCAAGGTGTGCTGCATGAAACGCGCGGTGGTTATGGCGATTGGTTGGTCGAACGAGCGGATCGACTCGAGATTGAAGGCAAGCATGAAAGCTCACGCCTCAATCTCTTGCGCCGCGAAACCGCATGGATGCGGCGCGGCGCACCGGCGCGCACCACCAAGGCGAAGGCGCGCATCGGCCGCTGGAAAGCCATCGTCGATGCGGCACCCGATGCGCGGCGCGCACCGCTGGACTTCGCGTTCCCGCCTGGACCGCGCCTCGGCGAACGCGGCATCGAGCTGAACAAAGTCACCGTAGTGCGCGGCGAGCGTGCGGTGCTCAAAGAAGTTACTGTCGCTCTGGCCAAGGGCGAGCGCCTCGGCGTGTTGGGCCCTTCGGGCGCGGGCAAGAC
>CAIKQM010000215.1 GCA_903829565.1 uncultured Planctomycetota bacterium | reverse complement strand
CGGCACGCTCTCGGATGAGGAGTTGCTGCGCATGGCCTCAGCCGCCGCCGCGGCGCGTGAGGGCGGCATGGCGGCGCAGGACGCTGCTGCAGAGGCCTCCGATCGCATTCCGGTGCGCTTGGATGATTCCGGCGCGGTGCGTCACACCAAAGCTCTGGACGGCCGCTTCGATGCGGCGCGCATGCTGCAAGTGGTGGCCGATCTGGAAGGATTGCGGCGCGAGACCGGCAATGACGACTACGAGCGCGCCATTGAGTTGATCATCGCACGCTTGCAGTCGCACGGTTTTGGCACGCAGGACGGCCTGGAGCTACAAGTCCACAGTCAGGCGCGTACCGTGCCCGGCTGGAATGCGCGTGCAGCGCGGCTAGAGCTGCTGCCCCGTGCGGGCACGAAGGACACCGCGGTCACGTTGGCCGCTTTCCAGTCGTCTGCGGATGCGCAACGTCTGCTGCTGCCGACGAATGCCCCCTCGGCTGCTGTCGAAGGCCCGATCGTCACCCGCATGGAGGATGTGGTGCCGGGCAGCGTGCTGGTCGGTGCCGAGCCGCTCTCGACGACCCGTCTCGAGGAAGCCAAAGCACGCGGTGCGGTGCTCGTGATTGCGGCCGATGCAGCGCCCTACACCATCGATCCTTCCGGTCAAGCGCGTCACGTGGACGCCATCGGTTATCGCTCGGTGCGCCATCCCGCGGTGTTGCCCGTGGCTCAAGTCTCGCCGCGCATGCTGGAACAGCTTGTCAAGCATACTGGACAGGTGCGCTGGACTGCCGAGGTCACTTGGACGGAGCGTCCGCTTCGCACGGTGATCGCCGTGGTGGTGGGGGATCGTTATCCCAACGAAGAAGTTGCCATCGCCGCCCATGTGCAGGAGCCGGGTGCTTGCGACAACGCCAGTGGTGTCGCCGGCACGCTCGAAATGGCGGCTGCGTTGGCGGACCTCGCGCGTGATGGTGCCCGCCCGGCGCGCAGCGTGGCGTTCGTCTTCGGCGACGAGATGGATCAATCGCGCGTCCACTTGCAGACCACGGAACGGCGTGTCGTGGCGGCCATCGCCGCGGATATGTTGGGCGAAAGCCATGAGCGCACGGGGGCCGTTGCGTTGCTGGAACGCGCGCCGGATCCCGGTGCTCTGCGGCCTTTGCCGCCTGATGCACACACCGCTTGGGGTGCAGCCGAAGTGCAGGAGAGTCAGTTCGCCTCTGGCGCGTTGGCCGTGGCCGTGCGTCAAGCGTTCTATGCAGTTGCTGCTTCCGAGGCGCAGTGGCAATGGAACGAACATCCCTTCGAAGGTGGTAGCGACCACATCATCTACCTCAAGGCCGGCGTGCCCGCGGTGTTGGTGTGGCACTTCCCGGATTGGACCTACCACACCTCGCTCGATCGCTTGGACATGGTCGATGCCGAAGAGCTGCGCCGCAGCGCCACCACGGTACTGGTGGGTGCGCTGGTGGTTGCCGATGCACGCGCCAAGGACATGGAGGGCTGGTTGCGTTCCCTGCGACTCGAAACCTCTGAACGCATGCGGCGCGCGAGCGAAGCAGGTGACAATGACCTGGCGCGCTTGTGGCGTTTGCATGAGGAACGCGCACGCGAAGATGTACGCCGCTGGTGCTTGGGTATCGAACCCACGCCACCGCAATCCAAGGAGAGCTCTCAATGACATCACGCACTTCGGGCCCGGATCGTCGCGACCTGTTGTCTGCACTCGCCGCTGGTGCTGGTTTGGCTGCATGCGCCAGCGCGCAAGCACCCGCGCCGACCGCGGTGCCTGCCGCTGTACCTGCTACAGGACCGCGCAAGAGCCGCACAGGCTTTCCAGTGCTGGTCGGCAGCGCCAATGCGCTGGCGGGGATGAAGCTGCACTACCAGCGGCTGCTGGATGGTGCCGATCCGCTCGACATTGCGATCGACACGATCAAAGTCACCGAAGCCGATCCCACCGATGATTCAGTGGGCCTCGGTGGCTTGCCGAACGAAGAAGGCGTGGTGCAGCTGGATGCAGCCTGCATGTACGGTCCGCGCCACAAGTCAGGCGCCGTGGGTTGCATCGAGAACATCCTGCACCCGAGTGAAGTCGCGCGCTTGGTGTTGGAGCGCACCGATCATTGCCTGTTGGTCGGCAAGGATGCGTATCGCTTCGCGCGCGCGCATGGTCATGAACATGTCGAGCTGTTGACCGAGGCCTCGCGCAAGAAGTGGATGGAGTGGAAAGAGACGATGTCGACCAACGATGATCGTCTGCCTCCGCCGCCCAAGCTGCCGCATGTGGCCGCGGCGCGCACGCGTTCGAGCTTCTTGCGTGATCGCGTGACGGGCACCATTCACGTGTCGGCCCTAGCCAAGGACGGCGCGATCGCGTGCTGTACGTCGACCTCGGGCATGTCGTGGAAGATCCCTGGTCGCGTGGGGGACTCGCCCATCATCGGCTCGGGTTTGTACTGCGACCAAGAGGTGGGCAGTGCCGGCGCGACCGGGCGCGGCGAAGCCTGCATTCTCGCGCAAGGCAGCGCGACCATGGTCGAGCTGATGCGCAACGGAGCATCACCCTTGGACGCGGGCTTGCAGACTTTGGAGCGCGTCGTGCGCCAAACCAAGCGTCAAGCGCGCTGGCAGCCTGACCTGTTGGACGAGCGCGGTTGGCCGAGCTTCAACCTGGTGTTCTATGTGCTCGGACTGGACGGCACAGCTGCAGGTGTGGCGCTCTACCAGCCGCGTGATGGCGGTGTGCTGACCTATGCGGTCGCTACACCGGATGAGGGCCCGCGTTTGGTCGCAACGCAGGCACTGTTGTCCTAGCGCATCGAGTTAGCCTAGCGCATCGAGGCTTCCAGCTCGGCGGGCGTGATGCGCCCGTCGCCATCGGTGTCGATGGTCGACAAGATCGCTTGCGGCCGCACAGGCATCGTGGTCGGCCGTTGCAGCTCCAGCAGGTCCTTGACCGTGATGGCACCATCGCCATCTTCATCCAAGCGCACAAAATCGCGCGCCGGGCCGGCAATGCGCGCCGGTTCACGGCCCGCAGCCGTCTTGGCTTCGCGCGGTGTGCGCGTCTCAAACAAGTCCGCCAAGGTCTTCTTGCTGCTGGTGTCGGCGCTGCTGGCTTTGGAGTCCAGCTTGGCCTTCATCTCCGCCAACTCCGCATTTTCCAGACGCTTGCTCGCGTCACGATCAAACGAGGACAGCAAGGTGGCGGGATCCAAATCACGATTCTTCGAGTCCGCGACAAAGCGCACGAGTTCGCTCTCGGACAGACCACCGTCCTTGTCTTCGTCGTACAAGGCGAGCAGTTGCTCCGGGCTTTGCGTGTCAGGTGCTTTTGACTCAGGCTTGGGCGTGGGCGCAAGGAACACGCCACCGCGCTCCACGATCGTGGTATAGCGCGCAACGAACTCGTTCAGCTGGATGCGCCCGTCACGGTCCGTGTCGAATGTCGCAAACGCTTGACGGTCGAGGCCCATGCTCTGCTGGGCCTCCTTGAAGGACACATGTCCATCTGCGTTCCAATCCGCCATCCCGAAGTACGCGCCTGCGGCTCCTGCCGCATCGTCACCGCCGCGCTGGGCAGCAAAGGACAACGTAGCAGTGGCAGCGAGAACCAACGACACAGAGATGCGATGGGTGTGCATGATGGCGATGGGTCTTGTCGACTCGATACTGCTGGCAGCGCGAGGAAAAACTTTCCGTGCGTGACTCTGCGCCCGCGAGGCGGGCACCGTTCAGCGACCGTCCGCAGCCAGCATCAACTGCTCGGCCACGCGATCGACCTCCGCATCCGTGAGGAACGGATGCACCGGCAAACACACCACTTCCTTGGCGAGGCGCTCTGCGTTCGGGAAGTCACCGGGGCCGTAGCCCCAAGGCTTGGCCGCTTCTTGCAGGTGCACCGGCGAGGGGTAGTGAATCTGCGCGAAAATCTGCTGCGCCTTGAGGCGTTCGAGCACCGCTTCGCGCGTGACATCACCGACAATGCGCACCGTGTACTGGTGGTACACATGCACGCTGTTGGGACGACGCACCAAGGGCAACACGCTCTTCGTGCCCTTCAACGCGGCGTCGTAGCGCGCGGCGATCGCAGCCCGGCGCGCATTCCAACCTGCGAGGTACGGCAGTTTGCAGTTCAACGCAGCGCCTTGCAGGCCTTGCATGCGCGAGTTGGTGCCCAGCTCCGTGTGCGTGTAGCGCACCGGCGAACCGTGCTCACGCACGCGCCGCGCTTTGGCCACGACCTTCTCATGCCGTGAGAGCACCATGCCGCCTTCGCCGCAGGCACCCAAGTTCTTCGTCGGGTAGAAGCTGAACGCGGCTGCATCGCCGAGTTGGCCGCAGTTGACACCATCGCGTGAAGCACCGTGGCTTTGCGCACAGTCCTCGACCAGCGAGATGCCGCGCTTGTCGCACAGCGCGCGATAGCCCTTCATGTCGACCATCTGGCCGTAGAGGTGCACCGGCAAGATCGCTGTCGTCTTGCTGTCGCACACGGCCGCGGCCTTGTCCAAGTCCATCAAGCCTGTGTCGAGCTCCACATCCGCGAGGCGCGGAATGGCACCGAGCCACGCGATCGCACCCGCCGACGCAAAGAAGGTGAACGGTGCCGTGACCACATGATCACCGGGCACCACGCAGGCTGCGCGCAGCGCGACGACCAACGCGTCCGTGCCGTTCGCGACTGCGACGCCAGCATGCGGCACACCACAGAAGGCGGCGAAGCTCTTCTCGAAGGCTTCCACCTCGGGCCCGAGGATGTACTGGCCGCTGCGCAGGACGCGCAGCATGGCCTCTTCCAAAGCGGGGCCGAGCTGCGCGCGTTCCGCGGCGAGATCGACAGGACCGATGGGACGAAGAACGGGGGTCGCTGTGGGGCTAGACATCGCCGCACATCGTAGCGCGGCGAGGCCTAACGTTCAGCCGCCAAGCGAATCCGGCGGTTTGACGACATGGTCGTCCGGCGGCGCGGTGAGCACTTTCTTGAAGCACCAGATCGTCAGCCCCCAGACAAACACCAGGGACGAGACCATGAAGAGGAATCCGAAGGTGGTCATGGCTCAGCTCTTGCTTTGTTGGAGGTCTTCGTCGGGTAGGCGCTCGCCGTCCACATCGAGGCCCGCCGCGCGCCAGCGGCGCACGCCGATGGCGGTGCAGATGACGAGGAACAGGATCACAGCACCGATCAGCAGCACCGAGTTGCGCGCCACCTCGTTCTTGCCCAAGCCTTCGATCCAGCCCGGCAGGGTCTGGACCACGAAGCGCCCGATGGTGATCAGCAAGTAGAGCGGCGCCACGTACTTGATCACGAACCAGAACAGGCGCGGGATGCGCATGGCGGAGCCGTGATGGGCTTCCTTCATGCCGGCGTCCATGCCCCAGATCCAGCCGAAGGCCACGACCTGCACCAAGGCCAGCACCACGATCAAGAAGGTGCCCACCCAGTCGTCGATGGTGCCAAGGGCCGTCATACCGCCGGAGAACCACACGCACCAACCGGAGCCGATGGCTCCCAAACCGACGACCATGCCGGCCGCTTGCCTGCGCGACACGCCGAGCGACTCTTCCAAGAAGGCCATCGTCGGCTGGTACATCGAGATGGAGCTTGTGATCGCCGCCAGGAACAGCATGAAGAACCACAGGAAGCCGAACAGGTTCCCTAGCGGCATGTGCGCGAACACGATCGGCAGCGTCGAGAAGCCCAGGCCGAAGGTGCCGCCGCTGACGGCTTCTGCCGTGCCGGCTACGCCGAGGAACACCACCGCGGCAGTCAGTGTGATCATGCCGCCGAAGCCGACTTCAAAGAGCTCGTTCGTGGCCGAAGCCGTGAGGCCCGAGAGGACGAGGTCGTCCTTCTTCTTCATGTACGAGGCGTAGTTGATGATCACGCCGAAGCCAACCGACAGGCTGAAGAAGATCTGTCCAGCCGCCGCGATCCAGGCCTTGGGATCGGCGAGCTTGTCCCAGTCGGGGTTCCACATGTAGCCGAGGCCTGCGGAGACCGAGCGATCATCGCCGTGAGAGTCCAGCGTTAGCACACGCACCAACACAAACAGTGCGCACACAGCCATCGCTGGCATGGCCCACTTGCAGAAGGTCTCGATGCCGCCGGACAAGCCGCGGATCACGAGCCAGATGTTGACGGCGAAGACACCGAGGAAGACCCACACGATCGGCGCGAGTCCACCCTCGAACAGCACGCCGTTGCGCTCCATGCCCACCGTCGTGGCAAAGTGGCTCTTGGAGGCAGCAGTCTGGACTTCGTTGGCGGTCGCAGGATCGATACCCAGAGCGTTGCCACCAGAGATCAAGGCCTTGAGGTACTCAAGCGCGTAGGACAAGCACCACGCTTCGATGAACACGTAGTAGAAGCTGACCGCCAGCGGAATCAGCACGCCGATGATGCCGAGGTAGCGGAACAGCGAGCCCTTGCCCACGGCGCCCATGATCGCGGGCGCAGAGTGGAAGCCCTTGCGGCCACCATAGCGGCCCATCGTCCACTCGGCCCACCCGATCGGGATGCCGAGGAAGATCAGCGCCGCGAAGTAGGGGATCATGAACGCACCGCCGCCGTTGTCGGCCGCCTGCCCCGGGAAGCGCAGGAAGTTGCCGAGTCCGACCGCGGAGCCCGCGACAGCGAGGATCACGCCGAGGCGGCTGCCCCATTCTTGTTTCTGGCTCATGGGGAGGAAGCCTAGCCCTGCGTTCACCTATAGGGCAACGCTGGGCAGGCAAAAATACCTGACAAGGGGCAGATCGCGCGCTTAGCCTTCGGCTTCACGACGACGCGCGTCCTCGTCGCTGATGCGCTCCATCGAGATGTTGAGGAAGCCATACGCGATCGACACCAGCGGGCAAGCCCAGTTGAGGATGGCCCACGGCGCATAGGCCATGGTCGAGACACCGAGCACCGTCGCCATCTGCACACCGCAGGTGTTCCAAGGCACCAATGCACTGGTCACAGTGCCCGAGTCTTCCAAGCACCGCGACAGGTTCTTGGGATGCAGGCGCGCCTTCAAGAAGGCCGAGCGGAACATGCGCCCGGGCACCACGATGGCCATGTACTGGTCCGAAGTCAGCACATTCGTGCCGAAGCACGTGACGATGGTCGCTGCAACGAGCGAACCGGTGCCACGCACCAACGAGAGGATCGAGTTGGCGATGGTGCCGAGCATGCCGCTGCGCTCCATCACGCCGCCAAAGGACAGCGAGCAGAACACGATCGCGATGGTGGCCATCATGGCCTTCATGCCGCCCTTGCCGGACAGCAGGCCTTCCACGGCTTGCTGGGCTTCGCTGCTGCCGAAGGCGCGCTCGTAGCCGCTCCACAGCACGCCGAAGTAGCTCTTCAGCTCGGCGACGAGGCCAGCTTCTCCTTGCGGTTGCAGCCACAAGCCGAGGAGCACGGCCGTGATGGTACCGAAGAACAGCGCCGGAATTGCAGGCTTCTTGAGGATCACGAGCGCCAAGACCAACACCGGCGGCAGCAGCAGCCACGGGGTGATGGTGAAGCTCTCGCGCAGGGCTTGCGTGACACCCACGACGCGCGACATGGACTCGGCATCTTGGGCGTGCGCGTCGAGACCCAGCACTGCATAGGCCCCCAAGGCCAACAGCAGCGCAGGCGTGACGGTCCACACCATGTGCCGGATGTGCTCCATCAAGGTCGAGCCCGCCATTGCCGGCGCCAGATTGGTCGTGTCCGACAGAGGCGACATCTTGTCGCCAAAGTACGAGCCCGAGACGATCGCGCCTGCCACCATACCGGGCGAGATGCCCATCGTGGTGCCGACACCCATCAGCGCGACACCCACCGTGCCGGCTGTGGTCCACGAGCTGCCTGAAGCGAGCGACACCACACAACACACCAAGCACGCGGTCACAAGGAACACCGCCGGCGAGATCAAGTCCAAGCCCCACACGATCAGGGCCGGTACCACACCAGCTTGGATCCACGCGCCGATCAACATGCCGACGATGGCCAAGATGACGATGGCTTGCATCGCTTGGCCGATCGAGCGAAACATCGCTTTTTCGAGCTCTTCCCACGGCATTTTCAGGCCCCACACGGCGATCGCCGCTGCAATCGCCGTCGCGATGGCAAGAGGGACTTGATTGTCCGCAGAATCAAACATGCGGACGTTCAGCACCAACAGGCCCACCAAAGCGATCACAGGGATCAGTGACAGCCACAGAGAAGGTCGCCGAGACGCTTGGTCGTTCATGTCGCTTGCTAGAGGTGCTGGATTAAGGGGCTTTGGGCGGTGGCTTGATGCTGTAATCCGGCAGCGGCGGTGGTCCGTCGCTGGCAGCTTGCAAATCTGCTTTGTCGTAGGTCTTGGTGCGTGTCATCCACGCACTCAACTCACGCGCCATGGCGTCGGCGCTGCTGTCCTGTTTTTTTGACAAGGCTAGAACCGGAGTGCCTGAGGCATGCTGCACCGCTGCTTGGGCACGTTCCGCGCCGTGCAGGGGCACCAGTGCTACGACCTTGTCGCTGTCGACCAGTCGCTCGAGCGCGGCGCGCATGCCTTCGGCGCGACCTTGATCGTCGTAGGCCAAGAGGCGCACCGCGCGTCCGCGCGCACCGCCTGCAGCGTTGAAGCGCTCAAGCTCGGCATTCATGGCGCGCAGGCGCACACCGCCTTCGCCTTGCAGGTCCCCAAAGGCGCCGACCACGATGTCATTCGTGTCACGCGGCACGGTGGGCGCTTGAAGCTCCTTCCAATCGTGCCCATGACCACACGCCCCCAAGAAGCCTGTCAGCAGGCACATGGTGGTGATGACGCGCGGGAAGGGGGGGCGGATGTTGCGCAAGCCTTGCAGTGGTTGCGCTACGGGAAGCGCTCAGCACTGCGTAGCATGGTACGCCTCGCAGCCGCGCTGCGCGACCCGCACCATGCAAGCACTCCTCCTCGCCACCCAGCTTCTGCTTCAGAACCCCACCAACACACCGGCCGTCGAGCTGGACCAAGCGCGCCTGCAGGCTGTGTCCGCCGAGGTACAGGCCCAAGTCGAGGCGCTGCGCGGGACCAAGTTCCCCAAGCCCGTCACTGTCAAGCTGGCCGGACAAGCCGAGTTCTTGGCGTACGCCAAGAAGCGCCAACTGGAGACCAGCAGTGCTGGCCGCATGGCGCGCGACCAAGCCGTGGCCGCCCTCTTGGGCTTGGTACCCGGCGACATGAACTTGGAGCAGGTGCTCATGGGCATCCTCGAGAAGCAGGTCGGCGGCTTCTATGACCCGGCTTCCGACACCTTCTACTTGATGAGCGGCTTCTCGGGCGGTGTGGCCAAGGTCATCTTGGCGCATGAGCTGGCGCACGCGCTCGATGACCAGCTGTATGACCTCGATGCCTATGCCAAGCGCTG
>CAIKQM010000214.1 GCA_903829565.1 uncultured Planctomycetota bacterium | reverse complement strand
GGTAGACCAGGGCATGCGGCATGGCCGGCGCCACATAGGTTTGTGCTGCGCGCTCACCATGCCAAGCCAAGTCCTCGGCCGCCGAGGTCAAGTCTACGGAGACCTCCGGCACCTCTCTCACGCCACACCAAGCGCTGACCGTGCGCCGCGCGGTTGCACAGCGCAACGTTGACTGCTCCACGGCACCGGCCGGGAAGGTACCCGCCAGACGCACCACCGCCAGACCTCCCGTGGGGGCTTGCGGCACAAGTTTGGTCACACCTTCATAGCGACGCACGGCTTCACGCCGCAAACGCGAGGGATCGGCTTGTCCATTCGATTTGACAGGAGCTTCGATCGCCACTCCATCGCGACGCAGGATGCGCAGCCACGGCCGAGTGGCAGGTACCAGCTCTGCCGCCCAGCGCGCCTCCAGCTCGGGATCGTTGCCATGCACGAAGGCCAGCAAGCGTGCAGGATCGCGCGGGTCGGGCACTGTGGCGACCAGCACATCCTCCTTCCAGCCGTACACACGCCCTTCCCAACGGAACTCGGGGCCCTCAACGCCCACGCCCGTCTCGAAACCGAGACGAGTGAGCAACTCTGCCTCTACATCCGGCGTAACTTGCGCCATGGCCGACGAGGCCACGACCTGCGCCAGCGCCCATGCTCTTAGCCAAGTAGGTCCCACGCCTCCTATGTCTACAGTAGCGCCCCGTACTGAAGCTAGATCTTGACGCTACGATGCAGCGGCGATGATGCCTCCCCATGTGTGGATCGCGTGCCTCGTGGTCGCCTGCGTGTGCGTCCCGCTCGTCTATGGGCTGAGCTGGGGGCCTGGGCATCACCTTGAGTACGCCGAACGCATCCGCAGACGCCGCAAAGAGTGGCTGCCGCGCGCCACCGCCAAGCTCTTGGACGAAGAGCGAGAGGCCTTCGAGTACGGCTCCATCGCCGCGGACATCATCAACTTCAAAGGCTACGGCGGTGCATACAGCCACTGCCACCGTTGGTCGATTGTGGCCGAGATGCGGGAGCTGGCGAACACGCCGCGCGAGGAGAGCTTTGTCTGTGGCTACTTGGCGCACTTGGCCGCCGACACCATCGCGCACAACCACTTTGTGCCGTACCACCTTGCCCGTTACGCACGCACGCAAGGGCTGGGCCACCTGTATTGGGAGATGAATGCCGACCGGCACATTCCGGCCGAACGCTGGACCACGATCACGCGCCTGAAAGACAACGCTGCTTTGGTAGAGCTCGACGAGCTCGTCAATCGCACGGTCCCGAAGAAGGCTCTTTCGATGACCACCAACAAGTTGATCTTTGATCATGTGCTGCTGGTCTCGGAGCGCGATCGCTGGCGCAAGGGCATGGAGAGCTTGCACCCCATCGGCAACGTGCGTTTGCAGAAAGGCTTCCTCAGCCTGTTCCAACGCGCCGCTGTCGAGCGCGTGCGCCTTGCATTGCAAAAAGACGGCCTAGAGGCCATCTCTGTGGTCGATGCCAACGGCAAAGAGGCCCAAAAGCGGGCCATGAAGGCGCGTCAAGGACTCTTGGCACGCCTGATGCCCTCGTCGATGCGCGCTGAGGAATCGGAAGCACTGGCGCTGCCGTTCCTCTCGGGGATGGAATCACCGCCGCCGAGGCCGTGACGCGTGTCTCGCTGCGACTACGCTTTCTAGGCAGCGCGCCGCCAACGCGGTCCAACCGGTCTGGTGGCTCGCGCCCAGCCCACGGCCTGTATCGCCGTGGAAGTACTCATGGAACAGGATCAAGTCCTTCCATCCAGGGTCGTGCGAGTAGCGCCGGTCGTCGCCATGACAAGGACGCTGCCCGTCTGCATTGGGCAAGAACAGGCTCGCAAGTCGCCGCTCCAGCTCCAACGCCGCCGTCCGCAGATCCACTTGCACTCCGCTTCCGCGCCCGAGCTCGACAGTGAAGCTCGGACCATAGTAGTGGTGATAGCGACGCAGCGCTTCCACCAACAGATAGTTCAAGGGGAACCACACAGGTCCGCGCCAATTGGAGTTACCACCGAAGATCCGGTGACGCGACTCGGCCGGTTCGTACTCTGCGCGGAAGTCCTCGCCATGGATGCGCAAGCTGAACGGTCGGGCTGCATGCGCCTTGGACAAGGACCGCACACCATGCGGCGACAGGAACTCGGACTCGTCAAATACACGCGACAACACGCGCTGCAGTCGCTCGCGAGATGGAATCGCCAGCAATCCGCGCCCCTTTTGTGCATCGCGTTCCAAGTAGGAAATCCCCTCGGAAAGGTCGCGGCGGTGTTTCAGGAACCAATCCACACGACGCTTCATGCGCGGCAGTGACTGCACGGCTTCGTCAGTGACCACCTCACACGCAATCAACGGCACCAGACCTACCATCGAACGCACGCGCAGCGGCGTAGACTTGCCCTCCAGCAACATGACATCGTGGTAGAAGCCGTCGGTCTCGTCCCACAAGCCGCGACCACCGAGTTTGTTCATCGCATCGCAGATGGCGACGAAGTGTTCGAAGAACTTGCTGGCCACATCCTCGTAGGCGGCATCTTCTTGGGCCAGTTCCACAGCGATGGCCAGCATCGTCAGGCAGTAGAACGCCATCCACGCCGTGCCATCTGCTTGCAGCAGTTGCGCACCGCCGGGCAACGGGCGCGAGCGGTCAAAGATGCCGATGTTGTCGAGACCCAAAAAGCCACCCGCGAACAGGTTGCGGCCATCGGGGTCCTTGCGATTGACCCACCAAGTGAAGTTGAGCAGCAGTTTGTGGAACGCGCGCGCCAAGAAAACGCGGTCGCGGCGCCCGCGTGGTCCCGTCAACTTGTACACGCGCCAGCAGGCCCACGCATGCACCGGCGGGTTCACATCCGCGAACTGAAACTCATACGCGGGCAGCGCACCATTCGGTGCCATGTACCACTCGCGCAACAAGAGCAGCAGTTGGTCCTTGGCAAAGTACGGGTCGATGCGCGCCATCGCCACCATGTGAAAGGCGGTGTCCCACGCAGCGAACCAAGGGTATTCCCAAGCATCCGGCATGGACAAGACATCGCGCGCGTGCACGTGGCGCCAGTCGCTGTTACGCCCGCTCAAGCGGTCGTCCGGTGGACGCGGCTGATCTTTGTCGCCCTGCAACCAACCGTCGACAGCGTAGTGATAGAACTGCTTGGACCAAAGCAGACCCGCGTAGGCTTGACGCACAACGGCGCGCTCCTCGGCGCGCAGTACGCCGGGCTCGTGCTGCCGATAGAAGCTATCGTGCTCTGCTTGTCGCGCCTTCCATTCACGCTCAAAGCCAACGCCAAAGGCCGGACGCTTGCTGCTGCTTGCGGGCCTCAAGCGCAGCGACAGCGTGCGGGACTCGCCCGGCTCCAAGCTCAGACGCACCCACCATGCAGCCTTCGAACCGACAAGCGCGGGATTGACCGCTGTCGTGCGTCCATGCACGACACGTTCGTGGAAAGCGTCCTTGACATAGGCAGCAGGGTTGGAAACGCCCCACAAACGCTCGAGATTCGAGTCGTTTTCCGTGTAGAGCTGCTCGACCTCACCATCGCGTACGCGCTCCAAACTCCACTCGAAAGGGCCCAGACTGGGCTCATCGACGGCGATACGCCATGCATCCGTGCGTCGCAGCCGCGGCCGCAAATCACAGCCCTCTTCCGTGCACCCCCACGACCAGGTGTTGCGAAACCACAACGTGGGCAACACGTGTAACGGCGCTCGCTCCGGTCCGCGGTTGGTCAACACGATGCGAATCAACGTGTCATCAGGCCCGGCCTTGGCATAGCTGATGTCCACATCGAAGTAGCGCTGCTCCGCAAACACGCCTGTGTCGACGAGTTCGTACTCAGGATCTGTCTTGGTGCGACGGCGATTTTCAGCCCTTAGCTGACGGTACGGAAACTCCGCTTGCGGATACTTGTACAGGCCGCGACACCACGAGTTCGTGGGGGTGGCCTGCAGGTAGTAGTACTCTTCTTTGACATCCTCTCCGTGGTTGCCCTCCTCATTGGTCAAACCAAAGAGGCGCTCCTTGAGAATGGGGTCCTGCTCGTTCCACAGAGCGACTGCAAAGCAAACCCGACACTGACGATCACTCCATCCCAACAATCCGTCTTCGCCCCAACGGTAGGCGCGACTGCGGGCGTGGGAGTGCGGGAAGTAACTCCAACAGTTCCCGTCTGCAGAGTAGTCCTCGCGCACCGTGCCCCATTGTCGTTCGGACAAGTAAGGCCCAAAGCGCTTCCAGTTAGCGCTGCGGTCCGCATCCAGCTCAAGGCGCTTGCGCTCGGGATCCAGTTGAGCCATGCGTGATTCAGTCGAAGCGGAACCAGCGCACGATCTTGTCCGCTTGGTCGCCGTCGTTGTTGAGGTCGACGCCAGCCATGGCCTCGTCGGTCAAGAACATGGCCACCGACGGCCCATTGGGTGAACCGCCGTAGTT
>CAIKQM010000213.1 GCA_903829565.1 uncultured Planctomycetota bacterium | reverse complement strand
TAGGCAGCAACTGCTCGCGCACATCACCGGCGAGCGCCAGCTCACGCTCGCGCGCAGCCAGCTCCTCTTGCGCTTCTTGCGCCCCTTTCAACTCGGAAGCCATGCGATCGACAGCAGCCGCTAGGCGTGCAACCTCGCCGCCGCCTTGCACGCGTGTGCGATGGCCCAAGTTCCCGCGCGCGATCTTGCCTACATCGTCGACAAGCACCTCCACAGGACGCGCCACAGCGGAACCCACGGTAAAGGCGACGATCGCGCTGACGATCAAGATGGCGAGAATGGCGAGAGCGATGGTGAGCGGCAGGCCTTCGGTGGCTTGGTCCTTCAACGCAGCCGGCACCGCCAACGGCGGCAGCACAGGGCTGCCCGTGGCATCGCGCCACTCGTAGACCAACACTTCTTGATTGGTCAACTCACGACCAGACCCCGAGACGAGCGTGCCTTCGTAGCTCCGCAGCCGACCTGCAGCATGGGTGGTGCTTTGCCCACCTGGCTTGGACGCAACCTGCACCGACGCGACCGGAGGCGGCAAGCCCAACTTCTCGAGACGGTAACTTTCGTGCAGCAGCTCCAGACGCGGACCTTGGATGGCGGCGGCCTCCACAAACGCCTTGTCCTGCACTTGCTGGGCCAGACCCGCAGTGCGCTGGTACAGCACAAAGCCGGCCACAAGCAGCACAGGCAAGAGAGCCACGATCATCGTCATGGCAAAGCGCGTAGCCAAGCGCCCGCCAGCCTTGCGCGGCGCGCCCTTTTGTCCAGCCTTTTTGACAAGCGGTGCAGCCGACATGCGAGTACTCAGCTAGCCACCCACACGACTTGGTCCAGCAGCAGACGACACGGCAACATGACAAAGCCAAAGGCCATCACGCCGGCTGCGACATCATCCATCAGGATCCCGTGCCCGTGCGGCAGGCGCTCCAGCGCGCTGGCAGGCCAAGGCTTCCAGATGTCAAACAAACGGAACACAAAGAAGGCGACGACCATCGCAGTCCACGACGGCGGTGCGATCCACGCCACGGTCAGCAAGTAGCCGATGACTTCATCGACGACAAAGATGCCGGGGTCTTTCTTGCTGCCGTAGCTTTCGGCCCAGCGTCCCAGCGGCGCAGTGACGAGGTACAGCACTGTGCACACGCCAAGAGTCCACCACAAGTAGGACTCACCTGTGCCCAGCAGCAACCACGCGACAAACACACCGCCCAGCGTTCCCACTGTCCCCGGTGCGACCGGCGAACAGCCAAGGAAGCCAAAGCTGACGAGAGCGAGCTTGAGCTTGTCGATCATGTGGACTGGTCGAGCAGGAAACGGCGTGTTTTCACGAGATAGTTGAGGCACGAGCCCGTCGTGGCCACCAGCGTGACCCATACGAACACCTGAGCCACCGTGTTCCAGAACGCCACCACTTCGGGTGTGAAGTCAAAGGCACGCAGGCCCAAGACCACCGACAAGGCGATGCACTGGGCCAGCATCTTGACCTTGCCCATCCAATCCGCAGGCAAGGGCGCGCCCAGCGATTCCACATAGCCGCGAATAGCAGTGATCAAGAACTCGCGCGCGGTGATCAACACCACCATCCACGGTGCGAAGTACGCGCTGCCCGCGGGTGCGCTGCCGACTGGCGCGGCACTGAGCAGGAGGATCATCGTGCCGATGACCAGCACCTTGTCGACGAACGGATCTGCGATGCGTCCAAACGCCGTGACACAGTTCCCGCGACGCGCGAGCCAGCCATCCAGCACGTCGGTGACGGCTGTCACCAAGAAGAGCCAGAACGCCACTTCGCGCCATACGGCGGACAACTCAAAGCCCTGGGCTCCACCAGGTTCACCAACCGCCAGGATCCAGAACAGCAGCGCCGACATCCCGAAGCGGATGGCAGTGATGCGGTTCGGCCAATAGCGGAAGACGCCCATTCAGCGTTTGGCCACCGGCGTGGCGAGTAGGTTGTGCTCGGGATCGACCTTCTGAACCTTGACCTTCACAAAGTCGCCCACCTTGGCCTTCTTGACACCCGAGGCGACAACGATGAGGTCCGACTCAGGCGCATCCCACTCGGGACGACCCACCACCGTTTGGGCTTCGGCGTGCCATTCATCCACAAGGATCTCGATCTCTTGACCGACGAAGGCCTGTTGCGATGCACGCAGGGTCCGATCGCGCGCCGCGAGCACGCGCTCCAAGCGCTTCTGAGCCACATCCCCGGGCACGCGCTGCGGCAGATCAAAGCCATGCGTGCCTTGTTCGGGCGAGTAGGTGAACGCACCCAAGCGGCCGAACCCGTAGGTCTCCACGAGGCTCACTAGCTCGTCCACATCCGCTTCGGTTTCACCGGGGAAACCGACCAAGACCGTGGTGCGCAGCACGATGCCCGGCACCTCTTCGCGCAAGCGATCGAGAATGCCGCGCATCTGCTCACCGCTGCCGTGGCGACGCATCGCGCGCAGCATCGACGTCGAGGCGTGCTGCACGGGAATGTCGAGGTAACGCGCGACATTCGAGCGTTCACGCATGAGCTTGGTCAGCTCCCACGGGAAGCGATTCGGGTAGGCGTACATGACGCGGATGCGCGCCAGCTTGGGCACATCGGAAAGCGCCGCAACGAGATCGGGCAGCTCAAGACCCATGTCGCGACCCCACGCGGTCGAGTCCTCGGCCACCAAAACCAGCTCTTGCGCGCCATGCTCGACGAGCTCGCGGGCCTCCGAGACCACATCGTCAAGTTTCTTTGACCGATGCTTGCCGCGAATGGACGGGATGGCGCAGAAGCTGCACT
>CAIKQM010000212.1 GCA_903829565.1 uncultured Planctomycetota bacterium | reverse complement strand
CCATCGCGTTTGGCTTGGTGTTGCGCAAGCGTCGCACGGCGCTTGGATTGCTGCTATTTGGTTTGTGCAGCGTGAGCGCGTGCCGCGGCCCCGAGCTCGTGTTGGTGGGCCATGACTGGCAGCATGAGGGCACACGTGCTTTGCCGTATGTGACTCTGCGCGCTGGAACATCCTTGCGCGTGGTCGAGTACCACCAAGGCGGACATTCCTACGCAGTGTGCACCACACTGGAGGCAGAGCAGCCGAACCTCATTGTGTGTGAGCAACGCCAACAAGACGGTGAGCGCGGCGCATGGCTGCATGCCTTGCAGCCCGGTCAGACACGCGTGCACTACTTGGCTTGCAATCAGCTGTCGCTGAGCACCGACGCCATGCGTGCCGACCTCAGCGAGCGCAAGGCTTGGCTCGAGCGGTACGCCGAAGGCCACGCGCATACGCATGCGTATGTGCTGCAGCGCGAGCGCTACGGTGACTTGCTGGCGCTCGATCTAGCTCAACTGGACGATGCAGCCGTGCGCACGACTTGGTTGCGCTGCACGAATGTCGGCTGGTTTGACCTTACGATCGAGCCGCAATGAGCTTGTCGAGTTCGTCCTGCAGGCGCGGCAGGATCTCGTCGTAGCGATACGCGCCCAGCTCGCTCTCACCGCGTTTGAGGTTGACGAAGTTGGGGCCGCACCACAGGCCCAGATCGGCATCATCGGTCTCGCCGGGACCATTCACGCGGCAACCCATGATGGCGATGGTCAGCTTGTGCTCTTTGGCATAAGCCGTGAGCCGCTTCACATCTTCGGCGAGCTCGATGAACTTCTCGTTCTCGACACGCGAACACGACGGGCAGCTGATGATGTTCAGTCCGTCAAAGAAGTTCGGCGGCACCGAACGGAAGCGGCCTTCTTCGATGTCTTTGATGAGCTCGCGGCCCACCGTGATCTCTTTGCCCTTGTCATCGAAGGGCAGCGTCAAGCTGACCCGCAAAGTGTCGCCAATCCCGCGCGATAGCAGCTGCTCAAAGGCGATGCGCGTCTTGATGATGCCTTCAGGCGGCATGCCCGCTTCGGTCACACCTAAGTGGATCGGCACATCGGGGCGTTCCGCGGCAAAGCGCGTGTTGGCCTCGACCACAAGGCGCGGATCCGAGTCCTTGATCGACACGAGGTAATCGCGGAAGCCCAAGCGATCCACCAGCGCGCAGTGGTCAATCGCACACGCCACGATCGCTGACACATGGTCATCAGGAAAGCGCGCGTCGTACTCCGGAGCGATCGAGCCGGCGTTGATGCCAATGCGTAGAGCGCAAGTATGCTTGACAGCCGTCTCGACCAAGTACGCGACCTTCTGTTCGACGGTCTTGTGCTTCTCGTGATGGTGCAGGTGGCCGGGGTTGTAGCGCACCTTGTCGACATGCGGCGCCACCAGTTCGGCTAGGCGATAGTTCTCTTGCAGGTCCACCGACAAGCGCGCCGTCGTGCCTTCGCGCAGCTTGGCAAGGGCTGCCACATCTTCCTTCGAGTCAACGGCCACACGAATGAGGTCGGCACCGGCAGCTTGGATCAGCTGCAACTGGCGCGCCGTCGCTTCCAAGTTGCGCGTTTGGGTCGCAGCCATGCTCTGCACGGCAATGGGTGCCGAGCCGCCGATGGCGAGGTCGCGGACATGGATCGTGCGTGTGGTGCGCGCCGGAATCATGGGGCCGTCAGGATAGCGTACCTGCGGGTCGCCCTGCGTATGCTAGGCACCTATGAAGCAGTGGTATGTCGTTGAGGTGACTGCGTCGGGCCAGCAGACGCAGGGTCCTTTGGACTTGGACGGTGTGCGTCGTTTGCTTGACCAAGGTCGCGTGAGCCTGCAGTCCCAGGCCTGTGAGGTTGGCGCGCTCGAGTGGAAGTCAGTGCGGGACATCTCCGAGCTGCATGTCTTGATCGAACCCCAAGCGGCCGCGGCCAGTCCTCAGGCGCTCCCGCCGTACAGCATCGGCACGGCCTTGGAGTTGGCGTTCTCCAGCTTCAAGTCCAACTACGCCATGCTGCTACTCGTGGCGTTGATCTTCCTCGCTGCACAAGGCGTGCTCCAGTTGTTGAGCTTGCCGCTGAGCTTGATGGCCGAACAGCTCGACCCCAGCGGCTCGCTCCTCGACGCGGACCCCGTCTATCTGCTCTCCCTACTCGGCCTAGTCCTAGTGCTGACCTTTGCGGGCATCGTGATTGGTATCCCTGTGGCCGCTGGCATCCAGTGGACAGGCGTGCGTGCGCTCCGCAACAAGCTGCAGATCAGCGACTTCTTCGAACCGTTCCGGCGCTTCTTTGCCGTCCTGGGTGTGACAGCGCTTACCGGCTTGATTGCCTTCACGGTCTTCATCCCCGCGGTGATCGTGCTGGTGCTGACCATCCCGCGCTTCGGTGATGGTGAGTTGCGGCCCGTAGAGAGCGTAGGCAGCCTCCTGCCCGCGATCTTGGTCTTCGTTGTCTCCGCATGTGTGATGCTGTATCTGTCCATTCGTTTGTACTTCGCGCCGGTGCTAGTCATCGATGACGAAGTCACCGACGCACAAGGTCAGCGCTTGGGTGTGTGGGCTGCACTGCGGCGCTCATGGCAGATGACGAGTGGCCACATGCTGTCGCTGTTGGTGTATGGGTTTTTAGCCACACTGATCATCTTCAGCACACTGTTGCTGTTCTGCGTGGGCCTCTTCTTCGTCGGCCTGCCGTTGGCGATGACCTTCTACGGCGCGGCCTACGAGACGCTGCGGCGCAGTCCATGAGCACGCAACGCGCAGGAGTGCTGGTCGTTGGTGGAGGCATCATGGGTGCCTCCATCGCACGTGCTGTGGCACCCCTGTGCGATCCCTTGGAGCGTCCGCTCGTGCTGCTGGAAAAGAGCGGCTTGGCTGCGGGCTCTACTGGCCGCTCGGGGGCCATTTTGCGCTGCTTCTATAGCGACGAAGCGCTCGTGCGGATGGCCCACGACTCTCTGCACGAGTGGTCACGTTTTGAAAGCACCACAGGTCGCTCCATCGGCTTCGAGCGTCAAGGCGTTTTGACCATTGGCGGTCCGGGCGCAGCAGGCACCAAGGAGCTGGTGGAGCGCAACGCCGCTTTACTCGTGCGCTGTGGTGTTGAGGCACAGCTGCTGTCGGCTGCCGAAGTACGCGCGCGTTTCCCTGCGGTCGCCATGGCCGAGGGGACTTGGGCTTGTTGGGAACCACGCGGCGCGGGCGTCGATCCTGTGCGTGCCTGCGAAGCGTATGCAGCCTTGGCTCGCGAAGAGGGCGCTGTCACGCGCTTGGGTGTGCGAGCCCTGCGTCTTGTGCGCTCTGAAGGCCGCATCCTGCGCGTGGAGACGGATCAAGGTGTGTGGGAAGCCGATGAGGTCATCATCGCTGCAGGTCCATGGTCGCGACCTTTGTTGGCAACGGCTGGCGTCGACATCGACCTGCAAGTCGTGCGTCCCGAGCAATACGCCATCACCCAGCCGCGGCGTTCGGCGCCCGTGGATGATGACAGCGTGACGAGCATTGCCGATGTGGGGCTTGAGCGTTGGAACCGTCGTGCGCCCATGGCTTATGCAGCCGCGCACCCTGTGTTGCTGGACCTCGAACGCGGTGCGTATGCGCGTTGCGAGGGTCATGCCCAGCGCACGCGCGTAGGCGCCTTGGATCATGCGCGCGATCAAGTGGTCGCGGATCCGGATCACTTGGATCCTCAGGTGCCGCGCGAGTTCGAGCTGTGGGCCCGCGAGCAACTGGTTGGACGTGTTCCCGAGTATGCCGCCCTGCAGGATCAACCGAGCTTTGTAGGCCTCTACACGCTCAGTCCCGATGGACAGCCGCTGCTTGGCCGAGTGGCGGGCGTGTCGAACCTGACGATTGCTGTCGGGTTTTCTGGACACGGCTTCAAGCTGGCGCCGAGCGTAGGTCGCGGCCTGGCCCAAGTCCTCGCCGGCGAAGCGGTCACCGCCTACGACGCGGCCTTCTTTGACCCCGCGCGTTTCACGCAAGGCACCAAGAAGGCCGGTCAGTTCGGTTTGTAGTGCCGCAGTTCAGCCGGGCAGCACCGATGTGATGCGCACGCCAAAGCGTCGATCGATCGTGACCACTTCGCCACGCGCGACCACTTTGCCATTGACCAGCACATCCACGGGCTCATGCGCTTCGCGTTCCAAGGTCACCAACGATCCAGGTGCCAACTTGACCAAGTCACCCAAAGGGATCTTGGACTTGCCGACTTCGACCGTGACCTTGACCGGCACATTCATGAGCGTGTCGAGGCCCAGAGCTTCCGCGCCAGGCGTACCGGCAGGTAGGGGATCCAACTTGGACGCCGTGATGCGCACCGCTTCCGTGGCGGCATCGATTGCGTGCTCCAGTTCCGTGCTCTTGTCGTGGGCGGTAGCCATGGTGCGTGTCCTTTGTGCTCAGATCAGTGGTGCGCGTGCGTTCAGGCCAGCGATGCGCAGCGCGAGCGCACCTTTGTGAGAACCGATGCGCGCTGTCATGCAACGTGCACCCTCGACGTGAACATCGACGATGCCGTCGAGCTCCAAGGCCAAGGGAATCACATCGCCGACTTCGAGCGCGAGTAGATCCGCGAGGGGCACCTCGACATCGCCCAGGTGCGCGCCGATCTCGACTTCCACCGGAGCGAGCGCTGTCGGCAGAGAAGTCTTGTGCTTGGTCGAGGGCAGTGCTGCGGCCGGAAGCTCGGGTGCCTTGGTCTTCGCCAGCAAGAGGCGCAAAGACGAGGGTCCTGTTTCCTGATCGAGAGCGAGCTGCACGGCGAGCCGCGAGGCATCACCTTGCGTGGCGCGCAACTTGGCCAGTGCGCCTACATCCGGCGTGTGTCGCATGGACTTGACATCGGAGCCGAGTGCCTTGGCCACCGCCGCCGCCAAAGGCGCCAATGTTTGTTCCATGATGCGCGCTTCAAGCCCGGACAGCGTGCGCGCTTCGGCATCCGCCGGAGGTGTGCCGCCCAAGGCACCTTCCACCGCGGCCACAGCTGTCGACGCGTCCCAAATCAGCAAGCCTGTCTCGCCGCCGCAATCCAAAGCCCACACACACAACGGGTCGGTGAGCGGCTCACACGCGAGGTCCATGGTCGTCTCGACCAAGGCTTGTACTTCCACGCGCACTTCGGCGCGCAACCAACCGGAAAGGTGTCGTGCAGGCTCCGGTAGCGCCTTCGTCACAGCTTGCGCCATGGCCGACAGCTGCTCGACCGACAAGCGCTTGGGAGCACGAAAGTCGCGCGGCTCCACGACTGGCGCGCTCACGGCGCGGTCGCGTGCAATGGACACCAAGGCGTCCACTTCTGCTTGCGTCAACTTGGCTCCGGTCACTGTGAGTACCCTGTGCTCTCCCTCGACTCCCCTGTTCGGATGGAAGTCGGAAATCCTTTAGCACCTAAGCAGCGGCAAACTCTTCTCAGTAGCCCTTACGGGCCCGGTAGGCCTCGAGATAGGGCTTGTACTTCTCTTTCGGGAGACCGTTGACCAGCTCGCGGGCCCGGCTGTCATCCAGGTTGCCGAGGATCTTGGCGGCCTTCTCGGGCTCAAACTCGGCCAAGCGTTGGGCCAAGTCGCTCGGATCGCCTTCCTCAAAGAAGCCGGCGATCTCCTTCCACGAGGCCTCATCGCGTTCGTTCTTCACTTGCGCATCTTTGGCCAGTTGGATCTCCCGTGCGCGCAGTTCGGATTCCTTCTGCTCCAGCAAGGTGCGCAGTTGCGCCAACTCGCTCAAGCGTTGCTCGACCGAGTGTTCCCACTCAGCTGCACGCTTCTCGCGACGATCGAGTTCATCCACGCGGCCCTTGGCTTGAGCGAGTGCCGTATGCAAGGCCTGCTGCAAACGCTCGATTTCATCGGCGCTGTAGGGCGCC
Source organism: uncultured Planctomycetota bacterium (assembly GCA_903829565.1). Lineage (GTDB taxonomy): Bacteria > Planctomycetota > UBA1135 > UBA1135 > SXXH01. The sequence continues at coordinate 670 of CAIKQM010000212.1, read as the reverse complement.
GGCATGACGAAGGCACCCACCAGACCCGAGCTCGCCTTGGCCACAGGTGCAGGTGCTTCTGCAGCTACATCCTCAGGAGCCGCGCGCGGGCTGGGCATCTCATGCGCTGGCACACCGGCTGGTTGTTCAGGCGCTTTGACAAACAAGCCGAGGCCCGGGATCTCGGAGGGGTGACGCCCTGACACCAAGGCGACGGCGGCGAACGAGCCGACGAACAACACAAGGCCGGCGACGACGAGCAGGATGTTCTTCATCATGATCCGTTGGTCTCCTCACGAGCTTCGGTGCGACGCGCATGACGCACACCGGCGGTTTCATCCATCTGGGCGCCTTCGATGGCGGCGCGTTGGGCCAAGAACTCTTCGCGGCGACGCTCGCGCAGCTTTTCGAGGCCTTTGACACCGCGGCGAGCTTCCACCCACGCGACGCGCTGTTGCTCGGCTTGGAAGCGCAAGGTCAAGGCTTGTTGACGGGCCGCGCCTTCGCGCAGGTGTGCTGCATCGACGAGCCCGATCGAGGACAAGACCGAGGAGACTTGCACATTGTGCTCGGACTGCAAGACCAGCAGTTGTGCTTGGGCAGCCAACGCCGCCGAACGCGCAGCAGCAGCTACATCCTCTTGGCGTTGCGCGACATGATTGGCTTCGGCATAGCGCGCCTGTGCGACGGT
>CAIKQM010000211.1 GCA_903829565.1 uncultured Planctomycetota bacterium | reverse complement strand
CCGGCGCGCGAAGCTCGCGGCGTCCACGCCTTCGGTGCGCGTCACCTTGGCGCTTACCGCAGATGACTTCTTGTACCGCGATGGCAACGGGCGCTTGGGAGTCATGGCCGGTTGGCCGTGGTTCGGCGAGTGGGGCCGCGACACCTACCTGTCTTTGCCTGGTTTGACGCTGGCGCGCGGCAAGATCGAAGCCTGCGGCGAGGTGTTGGAAGGTTCGTTGCGCTACTTGCGGCGCGGGTTGCTGCCCAACATCTTCGGCTTGTCCCAGCAGGATTCGGCCTACAACAGCGTCGATGCCAGCTTGTGGTTCGTGCGCGCTGTGCGGCAATACGAGTTGGCTGGTGTGCATGTGCGCGAGATTGCGGCGCGCTTCTTGCCGGCGTTGGAGGAGATTGCCACCTGCTACAGAGGCGGCACCGATCTCGGCATTCGCGCTGATGCGTCAGGTTTACTTGTCGCTGGCAATGGCGACTTGAATGCCACCTGGATGGACGCGGAGACCGCAGATGGCCCCGTGACGCCGCGCGATGGCTGCGCGGTCGAGATTGAGGGCTTGTGGTACTTCTTGCTCGCGTACTTGGAGTACTTGTGCCGTGCGAGCGGTGCGGAAAACGCGGCGCGTTCGTGGGGCAGCTTGCGCCGCGAGGCGGGGCACGCGTTCCTGGAGCGCTTTGTGCTGGCCGAGCCGCCGTACCTTGCCGATCGGTGGAAGGATGGGCAAGCCGATCGCGCTATGCGGCCGAACATGGTCTTGGCGGCCGCATTGGAGTGGAGTCCGCTGTCGCGCGAGCAGCGCGCAGATGTGGTGGCGTGTGCGCGTGCTTCGTTGTTGGTGCCGTGCGGCTTGCGCACCTTGGCACCGCACGAAAACGGCTACCAAGGCGTGTATGCCGGCGGGCCCAAGCAGCGCGATGAGGCGTACCATCAGGGCACGGCGTGGCCGTGGTTGCTGGGCTTCTATGTAGAGGCGGCCCTCCGCGCGAATGGTCACGATGCGCGCAGCAAGAGCGAATTGCGTGCGCTGCTCGATGGCTTTGTCGAACACTTGGACAAGGCCGGGCTGGGTCACATCTCCGAGGTGTATGACGGCGATCCGCCGCACCGCCCGGGTGGTTCCATCGCGCAAGCGTGGAGCACGGCCGAGATCTTGCGCGCCTACAAGTTGCTGGAGTCCTACCGCACATGAGGATCTCCGCGCGATGAAGGTGCTCATGCTGGGCTGGGAGTTTCCACCGCACATTTCGGGCGGATTGGGGACTGCATGCCTAGGCTTGACCCGTGGTCTGGCGCAACAAGGCGTGGAAGTCGTCTTCGTGGTGCCGCGTGCGCGCGGCGATGAAGATGCCGCGCACTTGAGTGAGATGGTGGGTGCGAACCAAGTCGAGGTAACACCCGAGTCGGCACAAGCACAGGTGATCGAGGAAGAATGGGACCCTGCGCTTGGCCCCGAACATGAGCAACGCGCGTGGCGCGTGCGGCGTTCGCTCGAACTGGTGGCGATTGACTCGCTGCTGTTGCCGTACTTGACGCCGGAGACCTATCAAGCGCGTTTGACAGAGCATCTGGAGCAGGTGCAGGTGCTTGCGGGCCACGGCCCGCGCCGCCGCATGCGGGTCGTGCCCATGGCGCCGGTGGGGACCGCAGCGTCCATGTCTGGTCAGACTGCGGGTCCGAAGCGCACTTTGGAGTTCAGCGGCAGCTATGGCCGCGACTTGATGAGCGAAGTCGGCCGCTATGCCACGGCCGCAGCCGAGGTCGCCTTGCAGCGCGAGCATGATGTCATCCATGCACATGATTGGATGGCCGTACCCGCGGGTTTGGCGGCCTCACGAGCCTCGGGTAAGCCTCTCGTTTTGCATGTCCACGCGTGCGAGTACGACCGCAGCGGCGAGCATGTCAATCCCGCGGTGCGCGAGCTGGAGAAGCTCGGCATGGAAGGCGCGGATCGTGTGGTGTGTGTCAGCAACTACACTGCGCGCTTGGTGCGCACGCGCTACGGCATTGATCCGCGCAAGATCCGTGTGGTGCACAATGGTCTTGATCGCGCGGCAGCGGCTCCGGCGGTGCCTCATGCACGGCGCATCCCCGAACCGATCGTGCTGTTTCTGGGACGTGTGACCTTTCAGAAAGGTCCGGACTACTTTTTGGAGACGGCGGCGCGCGTCGTACAGATCGAGCCGCACGTCAAGTTTGTCATGTCAGGCAGCGGTGACATGCTGCCCGCGATGATCGAGCGCGCTGCGCGTCTCGGGATCGCTCGTCAAGTACACTTTACGGGCTTTCTGCGCGGTGCCGAGGTCGAGCGCATGTACTCGATGGCCGATATCTATGTCATGCCTTCGGTGTCCGAGCCCTTTGGCATCTCGCCGTTGGAAGCGATGGCGTTGGATGTGCCGGTGGTGCTGTCGCGTCAGTCCGGAGTCTCGGAAGTGCTGAAAAACGCGCTCAAAGTCGACTTCTGGGATGTGCAGGAGACGGCCAACAAGATCCTTGCGTTGTTGCGCTACCCCGCGTTGTCCGCCACCTTGCGCGGCGAAGGCCGCGAGGAAGTGGCGCGCTTGGGCTGGGACCGTCCGGCCGGGTTGGTCAACGATGTCTACCGCGAAGTCGTAGGAGCTCCCGCGTGACAGCAGTCAGCTTCTACTTTCAGGTGCACCAGCCGTTCCGCTTGCGGCGCTACACCTTCTTCGACATCGGTGAGAGCCAGGACTACTTTGACGATGCCGAGAACGCGCGCATCGTCAAGCGCGTGGCCGAGAAGTGCTACATCCCGATGAACCAACTGATGCATCAGTTGGTGACCGAGACCAAAGGCGAGTTCCGCTGCTCGTATTCGATCAGCGGTGCCGCGATCGAACAGATGAAGCTCTGGGCGCCCGAGGCGCTCGACAGCTTTGTGGCCTTGGCCGATACGGGCGCGGTGGAGTTCTTGTGCGAGACCTCGCACCACTCCTTGGCGTCCTTGGCCGATCTCGATGAGTTCCGCGCGCAAGTCGCGGCGCAGAAGCGCACGATCCGCGAGACCTTTGGTCACGAACCCGTTGTGTTCCGCAACACCGAGCTAGTGATTGACGCGCGCATCGCGCGTGCGGTGGAGGAGATGGGCTTCCGCGCGTTGCTGGGCGAAGGTGCCGATCACTTGCTGGGCTGGCGCAGTCCGCACCATGTCTACAGGCCCGAAGGCTGCGAGACGCTCAAGCTGTTGTTGCGCAGCTACTCGTTCTCGGATGACATCGCTTTCCGCTTTTCGAATCGCGGGTGGCATGAGTGGCCGTTGACCACGGAGAAGTTCAGCTCGTGGTTGGCCGGCGTGGATGAGGACGATGCGTTCATCGGCTTGTTCATGGACTACGAGACCTTTGGTGAACACCAGTGGGCCGACACAGGCATCTTCGACTTCATGAAGTCGTTGCCGCAGGCCTTGCTGGCGCACAAGCGTCTCTCGTTCCGCACGCCGGGCGAAGTTGCTTTGCAGCACGATCCTGTGTCGCGCCTGTCCATCCCGCGGCCCGTGTCATGGGCCGATGCCGAGCGCGACATGACGGCTTGGTTGGGTAACCCGATGCAGCGGTCCGCTCAAGAAGCGCTGTACGCGACCCTGCCCACGATGCGCGCCCTCGAGCAGCGCGGCGATGTCTCATGGTTGGGATCGTGGCGCAAGCTATCGACCTCGGACCATCTCTACTACATGTGCACGAAGTGGTTCAGTGACGGCGACGTGCATAAGTACTTCAGTCCGTATGCCAGTCCGCACGATGCGTTCATCACCTTCATGAACGTCCTCGACGACCTCTCGCGTCGCGCACAAGCGGCGTTGGAGGCCCAGGCTGGCCCGAATGAAACTGGCCCCGACGACACTAGCCTAGACGACGCAACCGCAACGGAAAGCAAGACGCAGTGAGCCTCCCCAACACCCTGTTCGAAGTCAGCTGGGAAGTGTGCAACAAGGTTGGCGGTATCCACACCGTCATCTCGACCAAGGCGCGGACCTTGGTCGAAGGTCTGGAAGACAACTACATCGCGGTCGGTCCGTGGTTGTTGACCGGCGGCGAGCCGAATCCGGCCTTTGAAGAGGAGTTCTGCTGGACGGAGTTCTGTGATGCTTGCCGCGCCGATGGCATTCCGGTGCGCGTGGGACGTTGGAACATTCCCGGTCGGCCGCGTGCCATCTTGGTGGAGTTCAGCGGTCTGTACTCCAAGAAGGACGACATCTTGGCGCGCTTGTGGGAGGACTGGAAGGTCGACTCACTGAGCGGTGGCTGGGACTATGTCGAGCCGGTGCTCTTTGGTTGGGCTGCGGGCAAAGTCATCGAGCGTTGGCGCGAAGCGCATCCCGCGCCGCAAAGCGACTCGTGTGTGGCGCAGTTCCACGAATGGATGACGGGCTCGGGTCTGCTGTACTTGAAGAAGCAAGTGCCGCAAGTGGGCACGGTCTTCACCACGCACGCCACGATCTTGGGGCGTTCGATTGCGTCCACCGGCAAGCTGCCGGAGGACGGACTCGCCGGGCGCACGAGTGACGAAGCGGCCAAGCAGCACAACATCACCGCCAAGCACTCGATCGAGCAAGTGTGCGCGCGTGAAGCGGACGTCTTCACCACGGTCAGCGAGGTCACTGCTTCGGAAGCGGAGCTGTACTTCGCGCGTCGCGCGAGCCCGCTGTTGCCGAACGGCATCGACTTGTCGGTGATCGACGAGATGTGCGGTGCTGTGACACCGGCACAGGCGCGTACGAAGCTGGGTGAGTTGGCGGCGCGTTTGACGGGCGAGGATTGCAGCGATGCGGCCTTGCTCGCGACCTCTGGCCGTTATGAGTTCCACAACAAGGGCATCGACCTGCTGTTGGAAGCTGCAGCCAAGCTGAATGCCAAGCCTGGCCGTAAGGTCGTGCTGTTTGCGATGGTGCCGGCGGGTCAATCCGGCGTGCGCAGCGAGTTGCTGGAGCGCATGAAGCATGCGCCTTCCGAAGCACGCGGTTCGCTTGGCATCGCCACGCACAACTTGTTCGATCCTGACAACGATCCCATTCAGCGTCGTTGCAAGGAACTGGGCCTGACCAACCAAGCGGGCGCGCGCGTCAAGGTTGTCCAAGTGCCGATCTACTTCGACACCAAGGACGGCTTCCTCGACATGCCGTACGAGGCGGTGTTGCGGGCCTTTGATCTGTCGGCCTTCCCTTCGTTCTATGAGCCGTGGGGCTACACGCCGGAAGAAAGCCTGGCCGTGGGTGTGCCCACGATCACCAGCGATTTGGCCGGCTTTGGGCGTTGGGCGCAAGAGAAGCGCTTCGGTCCCGAGCACGGCGTGGTCGTGTTGCCGCGCGAAGAGCGCGCGCGTCGTGGCCAAGATGGATTCATGGAGGCCGCACACGAGCTGGCCGAACACTTGGAGCGCATGTTGGCCGATGGCCGCGACCGCGTCGACATGGTCAAGGCCTGTCGCGACACAGCGCAAGCTGCCGCGTGGAGTGACTTGGTGCGCCGCTATCACGAGGCCTTCGAGTCGGCGGCCAAGCTCGCAGCCAAGCGCGCAGGCGCCACGAGCTTTGCGATGCGCCCGGTGCGTTCGATCGAGCTGCGTCCGGTGCAGCAAGGCGCGCGCCCGCACTTGGTGAGCTTTACCGTTGCGGCCACCTTGCCCAAGTCGCTGCAAGGCTTGGAGCGCTTGGTGCACAACTACTGGTGGTCGTGGGATCCTGAAGCGACGCAGTTGCTGTCGGAGCTGCAGGACCGTGGTGCCCACGAAGACAAGTGGAAGCGCTACGATCACAACCCGATTCCGTACTTGCGCGATCTCTATCCGGACGACTTGCAAAAGCGTTCGAGCGATCCGGCGTTCGTCGAGCGTGTGGAGCGGGTGTTAGCTCGTTTTGACGCCTACATGGCTCAGCGTCCGGCGCCAATCGGCGTGTCTGGCGGTGCTATCGATGAGCGTCACCCCGTGGCGTACTTCTGCGCCGAGTTCGGCATTCACGAGTCGCTCAAGATCTACTCCGGTGGTCTGGGCATCCTTGCCGGCGATCACCTCAAGAGCGCCAGCGATCTGGGCTTGCCCTTGGTGGGCGTGGGCCTCTTCTATCGCAAGGGCTACATCCGTCAGCGCGTGACGGCTGCTGGCGACCAAGTGGCCGGCGAAATCGACAACGACCCGCGCGACTTGCCGCTGGAAGCGGTGCTCGATGACCGCGGTCGTCCTTTGCAAGTCACCTTGCAACTGCCGAGCTCGAACTTGGTGTTGCGTGCTTGGAAGGTGCAGGTCGGACGTGTACCGCTCTACCTGCTCGACTCGGATGTGCCCGAGAACCGCCCCGAAGACCGCGAAATCACGCGCCAGTTGTACGGCGGCGATCACGAGATGCGCCTGCGCCAAGAGATTGTGCTTGGCCGCGGTGGTAAACGCCTTTTGACGCGCCTCGGTATTCATCCGTGCGCGTTCCACATCAACGAGGGCCACGCGGCCTTCTTGGTGCTCGAGCGTGTCAGTCGTTTGGTGCGCGAGCATGGCTTGACCTACGACGAGGCGCGTGAGTT
>CAIKQM010000210.1 GCA_903829565.1 uncultured Planctomycetota bacterium | reverse complement strand
GGCATCGTCGTCTCGGAAGGCGGCTGCTTGTACGCCCTCGAGCGCTTGGAAGATGCGCAACGGCGTGGCGCCAAGATCTACGCCGAAGTCGTAGGCCACTGCATCAACAGCGACGCAGCGGACTTTGTCTTGCCGTTGGCTGAGCGCCAGAACGAGTGCATGCGTGGCGCCTTGGCGAAGGCCGGGCTGGCTCCCGGGGACATCGACATTGTGTCCTCCCACGCGACCGCTACGCCGATGGGCGACCAACAGGAGTGTGAGGCTGTGCGCGCCGTGTTCGGCGACAGCGCCCGCACTCATGTCAACAACACCAAGAGCTTCATCGGACACTGCATGGGCGCGGCAGGCTCGCTCGAACTCGCAGGCAATCTGCCTTCGTTCGAGGACGGCTATGTGCACGCGACCATCAATGTGGATGACCTAGACCCCGCCTGCGAGGTGCGCAACCTCGTGATGAACCAGCCCAAGCGGCTTGACCGCGTGGATCATGTGCTGAACTTGTCGTTCGGCATGCTCGGTATCAATTCCGCCGTGCTGGTGCGCCGCTGGCGCGGCAGCTGACCCCCCTCTCTCACCTCTCCTGACACGACGACCATGACCAGCGAAGAGATCATCCTCGCCATCAAGGACATCATCCAGACGATCGCCCCCGACGAAGACTTGTCGGAGCTCAAGACGGATGTGCGCCTGCGTGATCAAATCGAACTCGACTCGATGGACTTCCTCGACATCGTGATGGAACTCCGCAAGCGCTACGGCGTGCAAGTTCCCGAGGAAGACTACAAGGAGCTCGCCACGCTCGATGGCTGTGTGGCGTATTTGACGCCGCACATGCAAGGCAAGACGCTCAAAGTGGGCGTGTAAGGAAGCATCGCGTGACGAACGAGCGGTACGACGCCGTCGTCATCGGCGCTGGCATGAGTGGGCTTGCGGCCGGCATTCGCCTGGCGCAGTTCGACAAGCGCGTGGTGGTGTTGGACCGCCACTCTCTGTGGGGCGGACTCAACAGCTTCTACAAACGTGGAGGCCGGCGCTTTGACACAGGCCTTCATGCGCTGACCAATTGGGTACCCGCAACGGAGAAGAGCACTCCCCTGCCCAAACTGCTGCGCCAGCTGCGCATCCCGCGCGAGGAACTGCAGCTGGCTGAACAGAGCCACAGCATCGTCAAGGTGGGTGCTGTCAGCTTGGAGTTCGGCAATGGCATTGGACGCTTGGAAGCGAGCGTCGCGCATGCCTTCCCGCGGGAGATCGATGGCTTCCGCCGGCTGGTGAGCGCCATTCAAGCGCATGATCCGTTCAGCGATGTGGTCGATGCTTCGTCGGCCCGCGTGCGCTTGGGTGAATGGCTGCGCGACCCGCTCTTGATCGAGTGCCTGATCGTGCCGGTGGCTTTCTACGGTTCCGCGCGTGAGGACGAAGTCGAGTGGGACCTCTTCGTTGTGCTCTTCCGCAGCATGTTCCTCGAAGGCTTGGCGCGCCCGATGGGTGGCATCAAGACGCTGCTGGACGCACTCAAGAAGCGCTTTCTCGACTGCGGAGGAATCCTGCGCATGCGCAGTGGCGTGAGCCGCATTGTGCGCGATGCCCATGGTGCAGCCTGCGGGGTGCAACTTGATGATGGCGAACTGCTCGCATGCGAACGCGTGCTATCGAGTGCCGGACGCGTAGAGACGCAGCGTCTCTGTGATGTGCCTCCACAGCCAGCCGAAGTAGGCCAGCTTTCGTTCTGCGAAACCACGAGCGTGCTGTCGCAACCCACCCGATCGCTAGGCCACACGGCGACCATGGTGTTCTTCTCTACCTCGGAGCACTTTGCATACCGGCGCCCAGCGGGCCTGATCGACACGACCAGCGGCGTCGTTTGCGCGTCCGACAACTACGCGCACCATGAGTTCGGCGAGGCCGGCATTGTGCGCGTCACTTGCCTGGCCAACCATGCAGTGTGGTCCGGGTTGGATGACGAGGCCTATGCCGCGGCCAAGACCCAAGTTGCCCAAGAGATGTTGGCTGCCGCCGGCCGCGTCGCACTGGATCCGCGGCCTTGGACAAGTGCTTTTGACATGTTCACACCCAAGACCATCCACCGCTACACCGGACATGTGAACGGTGCCGTGTACGGCTCGCCGGTCAAAGCACGCGATGGTTCCATCGGCGTGGACAAGTTGCACCTGATCGGCACAGATCAAGGCACCTTGGGCATCATTGGGTCCCTGCTATCAGGTGTTACCGCAGCCAATCGACATATCCTGATGGCGAACCAGCGATGAGCGACACGCGCAAGTACTACAAGGGCTCAACCGATGGCAAGGCTCCCTTCCACGGTGATCCGTTGGAGGGCATCGAAGCGGCCTACGATGTCGTCGTGGTCGGATCCGGGCTCGCGGGCCTTACCGGTGCGGTGATTCTGGCGCGTGCGGGGCGCAAGGTGCTCCTGCTCGAGCAGCACTACAACTTGGGTGGTTTGGCCACGTGGTTCAAGCGGCGCGGCGGCCACATCTTTGATGTGTCCTTGCATGGCTTCCCGGCGGGCATGAAGAAGACCTGTCGCAAGTACTGGACAAAGGACATCGCCGATTCCATCGCCCGCTTGGATGGGATTCGTTTCGACAATCCGCAGTTCCGCTTCGACACCGAGTTCACGCGTGAGGACTTCGTCCACAAGCTGCAGACGGTGTTCGGCCTCAGCCAGACTGCGATCGAGGGCTTCTTCGCCGAATTGGCCCAGATGGACTTCTACTCCAACTCGGGCGAAACCGTGGGTGAGCTGTTCGAGCGGCACTTCCCCGGTCGCAATGATGTGCACCGCCTCTTGCTGGAGCCGATCAGCTACGCCAACGGCTCGCACCTGTCCGACCCTGCCATTGCCTATGGCATCGTGTTTGGCAACTTCATGGCGTCCGGCGTGTACACGTTCTCCGGCGGTACCGATCGTCTAGTCAAGGCCATGAAGGCCGAACTCGAACGCCTGGGTGTCGAGATCCGGAACCGTGTGCAAGTCGACCGCATTCTGGTCGAGCAAGGGCGTGTGCGCGCTGTGGTGGCACATGGGCGCACGATTGCCTGCCGCGCGGTACTTTCCAACGCCAATCTGCGGGCAACCGTCGAACGCCTTGTCGGTCAAGAGCACTTTACACCCGAATACGCAGCCAGCGTCTCGCAAGTGCGCTTGAACAACAGCTCCTGCCAGGTGTACATGGGCCTGAAGGAAGGCGAGAGCATCCCGTTCATCACGGACTTGCTGTTCACCTCCAGTGCTGCGCGCTTTGACTCCATGGAGTTGTGTGACCTGCACACACAAAGCCGCACCTTCAGCTTCTACTACCCCAAAACGCGGCCAGGCCTTGAGCGCTACACCATCGTGGCCTCCACGAACGCTCACTGGAGCGATTGGAACAAGCTCACGCCCGAACAGTACGAAGCGGAGAAGGCGGCACTCATCCAGCGCACGCTGACCTCCGTCGAGCAGTATGTGCCCGGTGTGCGCACCAAGATCGAGCATGTAGAAGCGGCGACACCGCGCACCTTCGAGTTCTACGTGCAGTCGCCCGAAGGCACATCCTTCGGAACGAAGTTCGAAGGCCTCAAGCCGAGCATGACCATGCACGAGCAGGTGCGTGGTCTCTTCCACGCCGGTAGCGTCGGCATCATCATGTCGGGTTGGTTGGGCGCAGCAAACTACGGAGTCATCGCAGCCAACAAAGTTGACGCGTGGCTCCACTCTTTGGTGGAGGTGAACGCATGAGTACTACAGGGCGATTTGCGGGCCAAACGGCAGTGGTTACGGGAGGTACGCGCGGAATCGGGCGCGCCATCACCAAAGCTCTGCTAGCCGAAGGCGCCACCGTCTGGGCCAGCTTTCAAGGCAATGAGGCTGCGGCCGAAGCTCTCAAGGCAGAGTGTGCCAGTCATGCCGATCGCCTGCACACCAGCAAGTTCGCCGTAGGAGACTACGCTGCCTGTGAAGCGTTCTGGAGCATGCTGGAGACGAATGCACCCAACGGGGTGCAGATCCTCGTCAACAACGCGGGCATTCGTCGTGACCAGATCGTTGGCATGATGACACCGGAGCAATGGAACGAGGTCCTGCAGACCAACCTCGCCGGTTCGTTCTACATGAGCAAGTTCGCCACTCTGGCCATGATGCGCAAGCGCTATGGGCGCATCGTCATGGTGACATCCCCTGCTGGTGCTCATGGTTTCCAAGGGCAGGCCAACTACTCCGCCTCCAAGGCCGGTCAAATTGGCTTGATGCGTTCACTCGCACGCGAAGTGGGCAAACGCAAGATCACCGTCAACTGCGTGTCACCGGGCTTCATTGACACCGAGCTGATTGCGGACTTGCCGGAAGAGATCAAGAAGGAGCACCTCTCCATGGTGCCCGTGGGACGCTTTGGCAGCGCAGACGAAGTCGCCTGGGCGGTGCTCATGCTGTGCGCACGCGAGGCGGCCTACATCCATGGAACGACGCTGGAGGTGACCGGTGGCATCTGAGACCACACTCATGGATCGCGCCGCGATCATGCAGGCGATCCCGCATCGCGATCCGTTCCTGTATGTAACGCGCGTAGTAGCGCGCAGTGACGATGCCATCACCAGCGAATGGGATGTGCCCACGGACTTGTATGCGTTCCAAGGCCACTACCCGGGGCATCCGGTGCTTCCCGGTGTGCTGGTCTGCGAGTTCTCTTTCCAAAGTGCAGCGATCCTGTTCTCGGAGCCGGGCTCAGCCAAGGTGAGCAACGACGCCGTACCGGTGCTGACGAAGATTGAAGACGCGCGCTTCAAGAGCATCGTCAAGCCCGGCGAAACGTTGCGCGCCGAGGTGGTTGTCGAAGAGCGCTTGGCCAATGCCCGCTACTGCAAGGCCATCATCACGAGCGCTGGACGCACTGTCTGCCGACTACGCTTTGTAGTCGCTTCCGTTGCGGAGGGCGTGTGAACGACTGGTTGGGACTCGCCGGCAAGACGGTGCTTGTGACCGGCTTCAAGAACAAGAAGAGTGTCGCTTGGCACATTGGCAAGAAGCTGTTGGAGGCTGGCGCGCAGGTCATTTGGACGGTGCGTGCGCCTGAGCGTCAAGCGGAGTTGACTAAGCTCGCTCCACAGAGCCGGGTGTACTTGTGCGACGTCGAGCAACAGGCCTCCATCGATGCTCTGGCGCAGAGTCTGCACGCTGAACAAGTGGTGCTGCACGGCCTTGTGCACTCGATCGCCTTTGCCCACTACCGCCCTATGGAGGACGGCTCACCGCGTCCTTTTCACGCCACGGCGCGTCAAGATTTCCTGCAGGCCATCGACATCTCCTGCTTCAGCTTGATGGCACTCGCCCAAGCACTGCAAGGACGGCTTGCCGACCAAGCATCGGTCATCACGATCTCCATCTCGACCACACGGATGGCGAGTGAGAACTACGGCTACATGGCGCCGATCAAGGCCGCGCTAGATGCAGCGGTCGTATTCCTTGCCAAGAGCTTTGCGGCGCGCGGAATCCGCTTCAATGCACTGTGCCCTGGTCTCCTGAAAACGTCGGCCTCTGCGGGCATTCCTGGCTATCTCGAAAGCTATCTCTTTGCCGAACAGGCCACGCTGCGCAAGAAGGCCCTGGCCACGGAAGAAGTGGGCGACACAGCTCTCTTCTTGCTGTCCCCTCGAAGCTCCGGACTCAATGCTCAATCCGTGGTCCTCGATGCGGGTATGAGCGTGAACTACTTCGATCGCGACCTTGTACGGCGTGCCGTGCGCCCGGATCCCGCGTGACCTCTGTCGCGCAGCTGTGGGTGTGCTTGGTGCGCGGACCGGACGCTCTAGCATCGGAGGCCGGACGCGCGGGTGTAGAGGCACGCAGACAGTTGTCGCACACAGCCATGGACTGGTGTCAGCAGCGCCTGCACCTCCAGCTACCCAACGAGCAACATGACGAGCACGGTGCGCCCCTACCGCATGAAGGTTGGCACCGCTCGCGCAGCCACAGCAAGTTGACTGCGGCCGCAGTCTGCGCACCGTTCCGTGTGGGTGTGGATGTGGAAGACATCGCACCACGCCGCGATGAACTGGTGCCGCGCATGTGCACCCGCGATGAACTCGAACTCTTGGGCGGTTTCAGCTGGTCCAACGCCTTCCGCATTTGGACTGCGAAAGAAGCCGTGCTCAAGAAGCAGGGCGTAGGCCTGCTGGAGCTGTCGCAGTGCGCTTTGACCGCTGTGGGTGATGCGTACACACTTTGGGTGCATCACCGCGGACGTGATCATCAGGTGCACCAAGTACAGGCTGATTCGATGTGGGCAGCTATCTCTCACGATGGCCCCGCCACGACCTCCATCCATTGGCACAGGCTCGACCATACGGGGACCGCGGCATGACCACGCCCATCACGCGTCAAACATTCTTGACGGAAGCTCGCGCACGGCTCGGAGACGTGCACTCGCTATGGCCGTACACGCCAAAGGCCTTCGAAACGCCGCATGGGTGGATGCACTATGTGGATGAAGGACCGGCCACGCCGAGCGCAGCGTCGCAGCCCGAGACCATCGTATGTGTGCACGGCAATCCCACGTGGTCCTTCATGTGGCGCCATGTGATCGCGCGCTATGCCAAGCATCAGCGCATCATCGCCGTGGATCATCTGGGATGCGGCTTATCCCAGCGTTCCATCACTTTCCCCGCCCGTCTCAGCGATCATGCCGAGAACCTTGCGGCTCTGGTACGGCACCTGAATCTGGAGCGCATCACCTTGGTGGTGCATGACTGGGGTGGTGCGATTGGTTTGGCCGCCGCACGACGCGATCCAGCGCGCTATGCCAAGTTGGTGCTGACGAACACCGGCGCCTTCCCGACGCGTGACATGCCGTGGCGCATTGCACTATGTCGCGCCAAGTGGGGTCTTGGGCCCTTCTTGGTCGAGCGCTGCAATGCGTTCGCGGGTCTGCTGCCTTGGTTGGGTGTGGCCGATCCGCGTCACATGAGTCCGGAAGTGCGCGCGGCCTACATGATGCCCACTCGCGACATGGCCGGCCGTCGTGCGGTACGCGCCTTTGTGGAAGACATCCCGATGCACGCTGCTCACCCCACCATGCCGGAACTGCGCGCGGTGGAACAATCACTGTCCTATTGGCGTGACAAGCCCGTGGCGCTCGCTTGGGGCGAGCAAGATTGGTGCTTCACACCGCGCTTCCGCCAGCGCTTCGAGCGCGAGCTCCCTCAGGCGTTTGTTGTCCAAGGCCTGCATGTGGGACATCTCATCCCCGAAGAGGCACCGAACCTCGTGCACGCAGCCATCGATCACGTGTTGGGCGGGCGGGAAGTAGCTACCCACGAGGTCTAGCCATTCGCGCGCAACTCACAGGACCGACGCTCCCCGAGCTGCCGCAGCGTGTCGATGTGTCGCGTGCGTTGTGGCAGCACGCGCACAACCAGCCCGAGCGTGCGGCCATCATCGACGCACAGCACCAGCGCACGACCTATGCCGAGCTGGAAGCTCTCGTAGCTCGCTACGCCGGGGCGCTGCAGGCGGTGGGCCTGCAACCCAAGCAGCGGGTAGCTGTCTTTGTGCGCCCCGGACGCGAGCTTGTCGCGTTGATGTTCGCACTCCTGCGCTTGGGATCGGTACCAGTGCTCATCGATCCCGGCATGGGCATCGGCAAGGCCATGCAAGCCTTGGCTCTAGCCCAACCACAGGCATTGATCGGAGTACCAGCAGCCGTGCTCGCGTCGCATGCGTGGCGACGCACACTGTCATGCCTGCGCATGCGGCTAGTAGTAGGCCACCTGCCTTTCCATCGTTCGCTCACGCGTCTAGCACGTACCGCGACACCGCTGCCGCCCGGTGAGGGTCACGCGCAAGATGAGGAAGCAGCGGTGCTGTACACCTCGGGTTCCACAGGCCCCGCGAAGGGAGTCAGCTACACGCACGGCAACTTCGCGGCCCAAGTAGAGGCCTTGCGGCTGATGTACGGTTTCGCACCGGGCGACATCGACCTGGCCTGCTTCCCCTTGTTCGCTCTATTTGACGCGGCACTGGGCACGACCACCGTCTTCCCGCGTATCGATCCGTCACACCCCGGGCGCTGCCGTCCCGAGTGGATCGTGCAGGCGGCCGTCCAGCACCAAGCAACGTACGCCTTTGGCTCGCCTGCCGTTTGGGCGCGTGTAGCACCGTGGTTGGTAGCCCGAAAGGCCACACTGCCTCACTTGCGCAACATCCTCGTCGCGGGAGCGCCGATTGAACCGGAACTCATCGCACAGATGCAGCGCGTGGCTCCTGAGGCAGAGATCCACACGCCCTACGGTGCGACGGAAGCACTGCCTGTAGCCACCATCACCGGGGCTGCGATCCAAGCCTTGCGAACGCAAGCACACTCGGGTGCTGGTGTGTGCGTAGGTACAGTCGCGCCTGGCATCGAACTCGTCATCGCACGACGCAGTGTGGAGCCGCTTCACTCGGAAGCGGATCTCCAGCTGCTGCCTGCAGGTACTGTGGGTGAAGTGCTGGTGCGTGGGCCGCAGGTCACTCGTCACTACACCGGTCTGCCGACAGCGACTGCTCGCGCAAAGGTGGCTGGCGCCAACGGCACGTGGCATCGCATGGGCGATCTGGGTTGGATCGATGAGCAACAGCGCTTGTGGTTCGTGGGTCGATCCGCACATGCTCTGGAGACAAGCATGGGAGTGATTCCCAATGTACCCATGCAACTGTGCGCGCAGCAGCACCCAGCCGTGCGACGCGCCGCGTATGTGGGCGTAGGCCCCGTCGGTGCTGAAGTGCCTGTGCTAGTCCTTCAACCTAGCGATCACTGCACAGACGCCCGGCATAGTGGCCTAGAGGTCCTCGAGCTTGTCAAACAAAGTGGACAGGCGGCGCGTAGCCCGTGGGTTGTGCCGCAGCAGGTGCTGTGGAAGTCCACATTTCCCCTCGATGTGCGTCACAATGCCAAGATCCGCAATGAGGACTTGAAGGAATGGGCCAGTCGACGGGTCTCCCCTACCAAGCCTGAAGGAGCAGCCCCATGCGCTACCTAGTCACTGGCGGTGGCGGTTTCCTGGGTCTGGAGATCGTGCGGCGCTTGCGCGCCCGGGGCGATGAGGTGGTCTCGTATTCGCGCACCAAGCACCCTGCTGTGGAGCAGTCTGGCGCGCAGAGCGTGCAAGGAAACTTGACAGATGAGCTGAAACTGTCCGAGGCGATGCGCGGCTGTGATGGAGTGTTCCATGTGGCTGCCAAGGCCGGCATTTGGGGCCCCAAGGCCGACTACGCGCACACGAACATTGCCGGCACGCGCAGCGTGGTGCGCGCGGTGCGTGCAGCCGGTATCAGCAAGCTAGTGCACACCTCGTCGCCGTCAGTGTGCTTTGATGGACGCGACCATCTCGAGGCAGACAATCGTCTTCCGCTCGCGTTGGAGACGCTCTCGAAGCAGTCCGTCTCGGCCTACGCGTGGAGCAAAGCCGAAGCCGAGCAACTTGTGCAAGCCGCGCATGGTCCCGAGCTCACAACGGTCATCCTGCGCCCGCACCTGATCTTTGGTCATGGTGATCCGCACCTTTTGCCGCGCGTGGCCATGCGCGCGCAGCGCCGCAAGCTCTTTGCAGTAGGCACGCGCACCAACCGCGTGTCCCTCTGCCATGTGACCAATGCTGCGCACGCGCATGTGCAAGCCATGGACCGGCTGCATCCCGCGGCCGCACATGCCGGGCAGGCCTACTTCATCAACCAAACCGAATCGGTGTGCTTGTGGGATTGGCTCGACCAGCTGTGCCGCGAACTGCATTGGCCTACGTCACGCGGCCCTATCCCCCTGTGGCTGGCGCGCAGCGCAGGTGCGCTGGCCGAAACTTGCTGGAGCGGCCTAGGCCTCAGGGGTGAACCGCCGATCACACGCTTCACCGCCATGCAATTGGCCCTGTCGCACACGTACAGCATGGGCCCAGCCCAACGCGATTTCGGTTATCAGGAACAAGTCGACCTCGCGGCCGCGACTGCTGATGCAGTGCGCTGGCTACGCGAGGTCGACACCTGAAACACCTGTCAACTAGGCTTGACAGCCTCGCCCAGATCCAGCCGGCGACGGTTGCGTAGATCCCGCACCAAGGCAAAGAACTGATCGAACGGGATGGTCTCCTGTTCGCGCGTGTCACGGCGGCGGACAGTGACCGTCTTTTCGGCCGCCTCACGCTCGCCCACCACCAACATGAACGGCACGCGCTCACGCTGCGCTTGCTTGATCTTGTTGTTCATGTGACTGGCCTCCAGCATGGCGTCCACGCGGAAGCCTTCGGCCTTCAATTGAGCTTCCAACTCTTGGCAGTACGGTGCGTGCTCCTCACGAATGGGGATCACCGCGATCTGCACCGGCGCAAGCCAGAACGGGAAGCGGCCACCGAAGTGCTCGATCAAGACCCCCACGAAGCGTTCCATGCTGCCGAAGGGCGCGCGATGGATCATCACGGGACGGTGCCGTTGGTTGTCGGCACCTGTGTACGTCAAGTCAAAGCGCACGGGACCGTTGTAGTCCACCTGCACAGTACCCAACTGCCAGCTGCGGCCGATCACATCGCGCACCACGAAGTCGATCTTCGGGCCGTAGAACGCGGCCTCGCCGGGCTCTTCGCTGAACTCGACGCCCAGCGTGCGTGCTGCG
>CAIKQM010000209.1 GCA_903829565.1 uncultured Planctomycetota bacterium | reverse complement strand
TGTCCGCCGAAGGCGTGCTGACAGCCACAACCGGCTACATGAAGGGCGGCACGCCGCGACGGTTCGAATACACGCGCGAGAGCAAGTAGCCCTGCGCGTTACTCAACGCGCAGAGTCACACCCGCCACAGGCACGGTGACTTGCCACTCCCAACGCGTGCCGTCTTCGGCGCGCACCAACACGCGTGCGTCCATCGGCGGCAAGCCGGGCACCTCGACGCTGGCACCGTCGACGCTGCCTTCTGCGCGCCAGGGTGTGCTGCCGAAGCCCAACAGTCCCGTGCCCTGCGTCATGCCCTCGACCAGCCAGCGCCCGCGTACCGCTTGCGGGAACTCGATGCGCAGCGGCGCGGCGCGGCGCAGCACCACGATCCACTCGGCCGGTTCCTCGCCGGGCTCGCGACCGATCAGCGACAGCGGCCGGTCTTCGCGCACGCCTTGAAGGCCGCCAAGTCGCACGACATAGCCGCCCTCGACCGCAGGCAGTTCGAGCTCGAAACGCCCTTCAGCATCCGTGCGCGTGCGCACACCCAACGGTTGCTCGACGCCCAACGCGCTCACGGCCACGGCTTCCACCGGCTCCGCAGCAAGCAGCAAGCCGCCCGCCGCACGCACCACACCGCGCACCAACCCCCCCGGTTGCGCACCCTTAGCAACGCGACCGCCGCCGCTTCCTAGAAGCAGCACGGCGGTCGCAATGGCCGGCACCAGCACGAGCAACAGGACCAGAGGCAGGATCCTGCGCACGGCGGGTCCTTGGCTCACACCTTGACGGTGGTGCCCTTGGCGGCGTGGGCTTGTTTGGCGGCAGCGATGCGCTGGTCGCCCAAGCGCGTCGCCGCATCATGCGTCGTGATCTTGTCGCTCTTGGCGATCTCGAACACCTTCTTCAAGTTGTCGTAGATCGTCGCGACCTTCTTCAAAGCCGCCGGCTCGTTGTAGCCACCGGGCAACATCTCGATCGACACGTTGATGATGCCACCCGCGTTGATGACATAGTCCGGCGCGTACAGGATGCCGCGCGCCATCAGGTCGCGCGCGTGGCGCGTTTCGTGCAGCTGGTTGTTGGCAACACCGCCGATCGCGCGGCACTTGAGGCGCGGGATCGTCTGGTCGTTGAGGCCAGCACCGCGCGCGCACGGCGCGTAGATGTCGCACGCCACGTCGAGATGATCCTTGTCAGCAACCGTGGCGTAGCCGTGCTGCTTGGCGAGTTGCGCCACGCGCTCCTCGTTGATGTCACAGATCGTGATCTTCGCGCCTTCGGCCTTGAGCAACTCGGCCAATCGACCACCGACCGCGCCCACGCCTTGGATCACGACATGCTTGCCGTGGAAGTCCACTTTGCCTTCCAGCTGCTCCAAGATGGCGCGCATGCCATGCAAGCAACCGATGGCGGTGTACGGGCTCGGGTTGCCCGAGCTACCCGACTCGCGCGACAGACCCGTGACGCGCTTGGTGGTCTTGCGCACCTCTTCCAGGTCCGCGATGCCGATGTTCATGTCCTCGGCCGTGATGTAGCGCCCGCCGAACGCATCAACGAAGCTCCCCATCGCATGGAACATCGCCGGGCTCTTCGTCTTGGGGTCGCCGATGATGACGGACTTGCCGCCACCGAGGCCGGTGTCCGCCACGGCCGACTTGTAGGTCATGCCCTTCGACAAGCGCAGCACGTCGTACAGCGCTTCGTCTTCGCTGGCGTACGGCAACATGCGCAGGCCGCCCAAGGCGGGGCCGAGCGTGGTGTCGTGGACCGCAATGATTGCATGCAGGCCCGAGGCCTTGTCGATGCAACGCGCCACGCGTTCATAACCGTCGACCTTGATATCGGTGATTTCCATCGCTCGTGCGGGGTGCGGCAGGACCGCTCTCGGGGGACTTGCGGAAGGGTTTCCGGGCCAAACAGTATAGAAGTGCCGCGCAAGCCCGTCGAGGCAGGATCTGGGATCAAGACCGGATCCAAGTCCAAAGTCGGTGACCGCGGGAGGCGCCCGCGGCTGCTACCCTCGGCGGGTGATCCGCGTGTCTCGCACCACCGACCGTCCGCCGACGCCGCCGCTCGAGCGCACGGCCTTTGTCGTGTTGTGGGCCACGGGACCGGACACGGCGCTGGATGGGCTGTTCAAGCTCGAAGCCCTGAAGCGCAGTTCGCCCGAGGCCGCGTGGGAGCACTTCGAGACGCTGTGCCAGCCGTTCGAGGGCAGCGATGCGTCGGCCAGCGCGCGCATGGCCCACGAGTACGGCATCACAGGGCCGATGTTGCAGGGCGCGCCGACGGCCGCTGTGGCCTTCGCGCAACTGGCGGACTTTGTCGAGGACTGCACTGTGCTGACCTCGGACTCCGAGACCTTTGATGCATGGTGGCAGGCGCACGCCGCG
>CAIKQM010000208.1 GCA_903829565.1 uncultured Planctomycetota bacterium | reverse complement strand
GCCAACGAACTGACCGGTCGACAGCGCCGTGGAACTAGGCCGGCGGCAACGGCAGCGTGCTGGTCTCGTACTGCGTGGTGAACGAGAGCATCTTCCATTCGCCCCCGACGAGCACGAATTGGATGCTGTCCACACCACGACCCGTCAGTACGCCTGTTGCGGGCACATAGGCTTCGAAGGTGACGAAGGCTTGAGCGATCGTGCCGTAGCGGTCGATGCGCGTGTGCAAGACGCGCTCGTGCACTCCCTGTGGCGCGCTGGTGATGTAGGCTTGAAACTCGGCTTGAAACTGGGGCCAGCGCGCAACTTGAGGGACAGCGCCCAGCGCGTACGGGGCGACAAACTGCGCCTCGGGATGGCAGAGCGCCTGCATGGTTGTCCAGTCGGCTTGACCACCGGCGTCAAAACAAAAGGACGCGTAGAGCTGCTCTACCGCACGGAGCACTGCAGCGTCCTCGTGTCGCGCCTCTGATGAAGGCGCATGGCAACTCGCCGTGCCCCAACCCAGCAGCAGGGCCACACCACAGGCAGTCAGCAGCTTCACGATCAGTGCCGGAAGTGGCGCAAGCCGGTGAACACCATGGCGGCCTGGTGCGCATCGACAGCAGCGATCGTCTCGGCATCGCGCAGAGAACCACCCGGCTGCAGGATCGCAGTGCAACCCGCCTTCAAGGCCAACTCGGGGCCGTCGGCAAACGGGAAGAACGCATCGGAGGCGACGACCGCGCCCTTGACCGCGTCACCGGCTTTGCGAATGGCCATGTGCACACTGTCGACGCGACTCATCTGGCCCGCACCGACACCCAGCACGCGCGTGCCCTTGGCGAGCACAATCGCGTTGCTCTTCACGTGCTTGCAGACCTTGTTCGCAAAGAGCAACGCAGCCAGCTCTTCCGAGCCGGGCGCGCGCTTGCTCACGACCTTGCACTCGCCTTCGCCAGCGGCCATCAAGTCGCGATCTTGCAACAGGAAGCCACCAACGAGCTTTTTGACCTCCACATCACGCGCATCGCGCGCCGCTTGCGGGAACGGACACACCAACAAGCGCACGTTCTTGCCCCACTTGGGCTTCTCGGTCAGCAGCTTGAGGGCTTCCTCGTCGTAGCCGGGCGCCACGATGGCCTCGACAAAGCGATTGCCCGAGACCAGGTACTCGGCGCAGGCCATGTCGAGCACGCGCGTGAACGCCAGCACCGAACCAAAGGCCGACACCGGATCGCCATCCCACGCGCCGGAGAGCGCTTCGAGAATGGTGCCACCAGCCGCAGCACCACAAGGGTTGTTGTGCTTGAGCACCGCGACAAAGGGCTCATCGAACTCTTTGGCGAGCGCGAGGGCCGCGTCAAGGTCGACAAGGTTGTTGTACGAGAGCTGCTTGCCGCCGAGCACTTCCGCGCTGGCAATCGACGGTTCGTTGCGGCCACCCAACACGTACAACGCTGCTGTTTGGTGCGGATTCTCGCCGTAGCGCAGCTCCGACACCTTGCGACCAGCGAGAGCATAGCTCGTGGGCCACTTCGACTCGGCGAGGCCTGCAGTGGCCAGATCCTTCTGCATCCATTCCGCGATCAAGGCGTCATAGCGCGCGGTCAACGCAAACGCCTTGCCCGCAAGACGACGCTTGGTGGCTTCGGTCACACAACCGTTGTGCTGGGCCATCTCATCAAGCACCACGGCATAGTCCGCAGGGTCTGTCACGATGGCGACAAAGCGGTGGTTCTTGGCCGCAGAACGCACCATCGAAGGCCCGCCGATGTCGATGTTCTCGATGGCGTGCTCGCGCGTGCAGCCCGCCTTCGCGATCGTGCTTTCGAACGGATAGAGGTTCACGCACACCAGGTCGATGCCAGCAATGGCGTGCTCCTTCATCGAGCCCACATGACCTGCATCATCGCGCAGCGCAAGAATGCCGCCATGGATCTTGGGGTGCAGCGTCTTGACGCGCCCGTCCATCATCTCCGGGAAGCCTGTGTGCTCGCTGACTTCCGTCACCGGCACGCCTGCCTTCTTGAGAGCCGCGTAGGTACCGCCGGTCGAAAGGAGCTGAACACCACACGCCACCAGGCCGCGTGCGAAGTCTTCGATGCCAGCTTTGTCGGAAACACTAACGAGAGCGCGGCGTACCGGATGCAGTGTGCTCATGAGGAGAGTCCAGCGAGCTTCTTGACGGTGTTGGCGAAACTGAGCGGGTTGACTTGGCCTGACGAGCCGCCCAAGAACGCGCCGTTCGCGTCACAGAACATGACGAAGGGCAGCATGTAGGCATCGTCAAGATTGCCTGCGAGATCGATGACTTCGTCCTCGCTGTCATCGGCATCCGCAGCGAGGGCGATGTAGTGCTGTTGCAGCACCGGCGCGATGTCAGGGCGCGTGACGATGTTCTGGACCAGCGTCTTGCACTGCGAGCACTGCAAGCGGCCCAGCTCGATGAAGACCAGCTTGCCCTGCGCTTTGGCCGCGGCCAGAGCCTCGGCATAGCGCGTCTGCCAATCCAGAGTGCCCTTGTCGTCAAAGTGCGGATGCGGATTGACCATAGCAGAATGTCAGGTTTTCTTGACGGCGCCGCTGCGACTGCGCAGGTACGCCTCGATGAACGGGTCCAGATCCCCATCCAGCACAGCGTTGATGTTGCCTGTTTCGTGCTCCGTGCGGTGGTCCTTGACCATCTGGTACGGATGCATCACATACGAACGGATCTGGCTGCCGAAGCTGATCTCGGCCTGTTGGCCGCGGATCGCAAGGTTCTCGGCCTCACGCTTGGCTTCTTCCAGCTGCATCAACTTGGCCTGCAACAGGCGGAAGGCCAGTTCCTTGTTCTTCAACTGCGAGCGCTGGGTCTGGCTGCGAATCACGATGCCAGACGGGATGTGCCGCAAGCGCACCGCTGTCTCGACCTTGTTGACGTTTTGGCCACCGGCACCACCCGAACGCATCGTCTCGATCTCGCAGTCGCTTTCCTTGATCTCGATCTTGATCGAGTCATCCAAGAGCGGCGTGACATCGACGCTGGCAAAGGCTGTTTGACGACGGGCTTGCGCATCGAACGGGCTGATGCGCACCAAGCGATGCACGCCGTTTTCAGCCTTCAAACGGCCGAAAGCGTAGTCACCCTCGATCTCGATGATGGCTGACTTGATGCCGCCATCATCATCGAGCACGCGCTCAACCTCGGTGACCTTGTAGCCGCGGCGCTCGGCCCAGCGCACATACATGCGCAGCAATAAGCCCGCCCAGTCAGCAGCATCGATGCCACCAGCACCCGGCGTGAACTGCACATAAGCGCCGCAACGGTCATTCAACCCGCCCAGCATCACGCGGAAGTCGAGCTGCTCGACATGCTGCTCCATGCGCAGCACGGTGGATTCCATCTCCGCGACCGCGGCGGGATCCTCGGCGGCCATCTCGGCCAACAGCTCCAGATCTTCATAGCCGCGCGCAATGTCGCGCAGTGGCTCGACGATCGAGCGCACATCCTTCAGCTCGGCGACCGTCTTTTGAGCCCGCTCTGGATTGTTCCAGAAGTCGGAGTCGTTCTGCTGCGCTTCGAGTTCCGCTACGCGTCGGTCGGCCTTGGCGTAGTCAAAGAGACTCCTTCAGCTGCTCGAAGCGGCTTTGGAGTTCGGCTGCACGTGCTTGGAGTTCCTTGATGGAAGCCATGAGGGCGAACAGTTTAGCGCCAGCCCTCGGCGGGGTACAGCCGCTTCGGCAAGCGATCCAAGATCCCCTCTTCCGCTTGGAGCTTGGTGAGGCTGGCGCGGTCTTTAGGCACGGCGTGCGAGAGGACTTCACAGCCATCCGCAGTCACCAGCACCACATCTTCGATGCGAATGCCGATCCCTGTCGCCGCTTCGTAGACGCCGGGCTCGATGGTGAAGACCACGCCAGGCTCCAACGGCTTGGCTCCGTCGCCCACATCGTGAACTTCCATGCCTACATAGTGGCAGGTGCCGTGCGGCAACAGCTCCAACACACCACGCTCGGCCAACACCCGGCGACACGCAGCTTCGATGTCGCGCATGGTCTGCCCAGGACGCACGGCAGCGATGCCTGCTTCTTGCGCTGCGAGCACTGCGTCATAGAGCTCGATCATGCGCGGTGTCCAACGGCCATCCACCGGCCAACTGCGCGTGATGTCGGAGACATACTTGTCGAACTCGGGCGCGTAGTCGAGCAACAGCATCTCGCCTGCGCGCGCCTCGCGGCGCACCTCGCTGTAGTGCAACACCAACGCATTCGGGCCACAGCCCACAATGCCGTGATAGCCGGGGCCCGCTGCGCCTTCGCGGCGATGCACAAAGGACATGACGGCCTCCAGTTCCCATTCGCCTACACCGGGCTTGGAGGAACGAATCGCTTCCAGCATCGACAAGGCTCCGACCGTGCTGGCGCGGCGCAAGGCCAGCATCTCTTCAGGGGTCTTGATGCGGCGCAACTCAGCCAACACACCTTGGCAATCGCGCACATCCGCGCCGTAACGCTCTAGCAGGCGCGAGGCCAAAGCATCTTCGCGGCTGGGGCGACCGTCGAGCGGATCGCGAGCCTGGGCATGATCATGCGGGCGCGCACGATCAAAACACCCGGCGACATCGATCCACGGTTCTTTGCTGATCCAGATGGTCTTGGCAAGGGCAACAGAGGCCTTGAGGTCGGCGTCGAGCTGTCCAGTTTCCTTGACAGTAGCGATGCCGGTGATCGTGCGCACCCAATCGTCCGAGGCATCCCATTGCTCGCCATCCCACTGCTCCTTGCCGGAGGAACGCTTGGGCAAGTACAGCGTGCTCGCACCGCTCTTCACATCCACCAAGAGGGCGGCGTTCGGACTCTCGACTCCGCTCAAGTACCAAAAGGTCTTGTCCTGTTGAAACTTGGTGTACCCGCGCGTTTCGGGCAAGCCGCGCACCAACACACTGCCTGCGGGTGTCTGCTTGCGCAGCTCCTCCACCAAAGCTGCGCGCCGCCCGGCGTGAAACGCGGCACCCAAGCCGGCCTTGGCCGGCGGTTCCATAACAGCAGGCTGTTGCAGCAGCCCCACAACGAGAAGGATGAGGTCGAGCACGCAGCCATAGTAACGCTATCCTCTGCGGCCTCTATGCGCGTAGCCCTGTTCGATCTCGATGAAACGCTGCTGGATGGCGTCAGCGACCTCTTGTGGAGCGAGTACCTCGCCGAACGCGGCGAGAGCGATGCCGAAGTAACGCGTGGCTTTCACCGCGACTATCAGTTGGGTCGCCTCGACCTGGCGAAGTTCCTCGCCACCTACTTGGATCCGTTCGTGCGCCTTGAGCCGCACACCTTGCAGGCGTGGCGCGAAGACTGGTACACGACGCGTGCCGCGCCGCGCTTGAAGCCGCGCGCCATCGAACTCGTCCAACAGCGTCGCGCCGCCGGCTATGAGGTGGCCATGGTCACAGCCACCAACGACTTCTTGGCGGGGCGTATTGCCCAAGGACTCGAGATCTCGGAGCTCATTGCGACACGACTCGAACGCGCTGGCGAGCGCTACACGGGGCGCTTGCATGGCCAACCGTGCTTTCGTGAAGGCAAGATCGCGCGAGTAGAAGAGTGGTTGGCAGCTCGCGGCTTGGGCTTGGATCACGCGGGCGAAGTCTGGTTCTACAGCGACTCGCACAACGACCTGCCCTTGCTATCGCGTGTGTCACATCCCGTGTGCGTCGATCCGGATCCTGTGCTGCATGCGGCAGCACAAGAGCGCGGCTGGCCTATGCTGACTCTGCGGTAGCAGCCTCAACGAGGCTTAGATCTGCACCAAGTGGTCGTCGCCACCGATGGGATAACGCGGCCCGCCCGGGCCGCCCACCGTGTCCTTCCAAGGATCAGGACGCGCAATAGGCGTCACCACCTGTCGTGAAATCTGGACAGCGGCGTGGTAACGCGCACCACGCACAATGACGCGCACCGCCAAGACCGCGAGCGTCAACAAGGTCAACACCGCCACAGGCCACCATTCACCGGTGCGCAACACAGCCCCGTCCAGGCTGCGAGCCAGCAAGCCCAGCATCCACACGAGAGCCGCCTCTACGACGAGGAATGTGGCCGAGGTACCCAGTGTGCGCCAAGGATGGCGCGCCATGGTCCACAGAGTGCACAAGCTAGCCCAGAGCGCGCTGTGTGTGTCCAACAAGGCCATGCGTGTGCGCGTCCAATCGCCCCACGCCAGCACCAAAGCCACACCAAGCGCGTGGACGACATCTTGCACCAAGCGGATCTTCCACGCCGTTGCTTCGCTGCCGAGCGTCTCGAAGCTCGACCAGTCATGGCTGGGGATGCCAAGCAAACCGGACAGCACGACATGGTTCCAAGCCGCGCCGCGCACCAACCATGTGACCAGACCCATGCACACCAGGCTGACACCAGCCACCCGCACGAAACGCCAGAACCAGCGCGCTCCGCCAAAGCAAAAACGCCGGAACGATTCGCCTTCCGTGCGCTGCAAGTACACCTGCAACCATCCCCCGGCGGTAAAGCACCCCAAGAGAATCACAAGCAACCCGAGCCACGAGCCAAGCACATTCACAGTGCTGTCGAGAGCACTCAAGCCTGCACGATGGTCTTGGCGGAAGAGCGCATCGAGGTCGGCGTACTGGCTGCCTGCTTGGTAGCCAGACCCGAGCGCATCACGCAACCAGTCCTGCACCATCAATGCGGGTGCCAGCGCAATCAGCGCCTGCACCAGCACGATCGAGGCCCACACCGGAGGGCGTGAGACAGCGCCGCGCAAGGCATCGAGCAACACGCTACGCGGTGCGTGTTCGGGTTCCAGGGTACTCCATTCATTCACCGGCGGAGTTCCGTGTCTGTGCTCAACCACCGATGCCTCCGATCCAGTGCAACACGTGAGTCCAATGCGCCCATGTTCGCTCGGCATGTCGCCACGGCGTCGCTTGGTCTTTCTCGGCGTACCAGGCGTTGTTGGCGAGGTTCGTGTCGAAGGTCCAGCGGCGATCGGGGTCCAACACAACGGACTCCAGCTTGGCAGCGCGCGTCTCGTCCGACTTGAAGGGCTTCCACCAAGTGGAGCGCAGCTGGTCATCGCGCGTCCATGCACGGCGCACCACATGACCATCAGCCCAGCGCGCTTCCACTTCCAACGGCAGTAGCAACTCGCCCTTGCGCTTGATCAAGATGTCGGGTCGCCATTGCGGGGCTTCCTCCGCGGCCTTGGGAGCAGCTGTAAAGTTGCCTTGACTGTCCGGCACCCAGCCGCGCAGCGCCTTGATCTGCGTTTCGCTTACCGATAGCTGCCAATCGACTGTGGCTGTCGAACGGAAGGCTTGGTCGAAGTACCACTGCACATCGACTTCCGCTCCCTGTTGGAACGTGCGGAAAAAGTCGTCCGGGTACGGGTGGTTGTAGCGCCATTCTTCGCTGTACTTGCGCATGCCGCGCAAGAAGCGCTCGCTGCCCACCAAGCCTTCGAGCGAGCGCAAGGCATTGGCGGTGCGCCGATAGCTATTGACGCGGTAGCTCGTGCTGTTGGCGTACAACCAGCCGTGGCAATCGACCTGATCCGTATCCGGATCCAACAAGTAGCCATTGCGTTCGCTATGCCGTTGGTCGACGCGCGAACGCGAGAAGGACAACAGCGGTTGGTCGCGCCACCAGCGCAACACATCGGTCGCCGGGACCACATCAAGGCCATAGACCTTGGGCAGTGGCGACTGCACACCTACAAGCGCGACACCATCGTAGTGCAGGCCAGCGTAGTTGGTCGTGCGCGCGCTCGGGCCATAGCGCAACCACAGCGCATCGTTCTGTGTGAAGGTGTTGAAGCCTTCATCCATCCAACCGGCTTCGAACTCGTTGTTGCCCACGAGCCCGTACCAGAACTGGTGGCCGGCCTCATGCACGGTCACGCTCTCGGGGTTCTGTTGGATCGAGCGCGCCCACAGGTCCGTGCCCGCCGTGAAGAGCGTCGGGTACTCCATGCCTCCGGCGGCACCACCGCCCCAAGCAGGATCCACGCAAGTGATGTGCTCGTACGGATACTCACCCCACCACAAGCCATAGAAGAACAGCGCAGTGCATGTCGCATCAAAGTGGCGCAGGGCTTGGGCCGTGCGCTCGGGCTGGATCAGCACCGTGACATCGACATCGCGCACGCGCACTTCGTCGCGCGCACGGCCCAGCGCCAACGCCACGCGATCCACCTCACTGCTGAAGCGTTGCGCCCACTCATCCCAATGGAAGGTGTCGCGGTACACCACATAGTCAGGGTCCGCGGTCCAGGTGAAGTCATGCACCGCCGGACGCTTGCCGATGCGATCGAGCTCTTGGCGGTCCGCGGCACCAGGCGCAAGAAAGCGCGTCACCACACGACCGTTGTCGACGCGCGCAGGACCTTCTTGCACACCGGACGCACCGATCTTGCCCTCGTACTTCGCGGGCAGATCGAGCTCTACGTCGTACCAACCATAGTTCGAATAGAACTCGGTGCTGGCATGGAACTGATGGCAGTTCCAACCATTGCTCTGCTCCCACACGCCGAGCTTGGGAAACCACTGCGCGACGAAGAGGAAGTCATCCTTGTAGCCTGTGCGGCGGCGCACACGCGGCATGCGTGCTTCCCAACGCACCTCGATGACTTGCGCAGCACCGCCCTTGATCGGCTTCTTCAAACGCACGCGCGCTACGCTGCGATCGTCCTTGTTGCCGTCGTCGAGCGCGATGTGCTCCAACGATCCAATCAGCTCTTCGCCATCCACGAGCACGCTGGTGATGCGAGTCCAACCAAACTCGCCATCCTTGATCAAACCACCGCGCGTGACTCCGCCGGACTCGATCAAGTGTGTCGAGCGATCATTCGCAAACGCGTTCCAGTAGAGGTGGAACTGCAGATCCGGAATGTCGTCGCGCGTCGTGTTCGTATAGCGGATCGACTCGCGACCTTGGACGCGGCGCTCCTGTTCGTCGTAGCGGAGTTGGATCTGGTAGTCCGCACGACAGGGCTCTTGGAACGGAGACGCGAGGGCCGTGGAGGACACGGACAGGGCGGCGACGACAGCCGCGCACAGGCTCAGGAGCGCCTTTCGCATGCCGTTCAGGATGCCGGTAGGCGCCCGAAACCTCAAGAATGAACTTTCGCAAGTGTTTATAGGAAGCCAACTTGCAACCAATACGGAAACTGATTCCTCAAGCCGGAGCTTTTCCTCTCATCTACCTCCGCGAGAGGCCGATAACCAGTTCTGACAGCCCCGGCCTTCCACCACGAAGGACGACAACCATGAACATCCATGACTCACAACGCCCTGGTGCCTCACGCGACGCGCAGATTGATCTGACGCGCACGAATCGTGAGGCCATTGCCAAGGCACTGGAGACGGCTCCTCAGCAGAGCGCGCAAGCCAGCGGTACGCGCAAGGATCAACTGGAACTGTCAACGGCCTCGCGCATCTTGATGGAGCGCGCCGAGACAGGTGCGGCCACGGAGAGCGAAGCACACGCGGCGCGACTCGCCGAGCTGAAGCAACGCTATCTTGATGGCAAGCTCAACACGCAGGATCGTGTCGAGCAAGCCGCCGATGCCATGCTCTCAGGTCTATGATGTGCCGCTGAATGACGATCCGCGCGTAGCCGTGCGGGTTGATGGACGCGAGGTGTACGCAAGGCGTGCGCCTCGTGTTGTTTTAGAGACTGCAACGGGGTTGTCGGCTACGGAGACGCTGCTGCTGCACTGCGACGCAGGCACGAGCTGGACCGCGCCGAATGAGGCTCAGACCTACGAGGTCTTCGTAGTAGCCGGCGATGTGACGATCGACGGTGTGTCGTGTGCAGAGCGCGACTATGTGCGCTGGTTCAGCGCGCGTGCATCGACCCTGTCTACAAAGCAGGGTTGCGTGCTGTACTGCAAGCGCAGCCCCTCAGCACACGCGCAAGCGCGCGTGCACCTCCGCACGTCAGCCATGCGCTGGCAACCGGGGCTGGTGCCGGGCTTGTCGGTGATGTCGCTGCATGAACACAACGGGCAGGCGACGGCCTTGGTGCGCTGGGAGCCCGGCACCGTGTTCCAAGCGCATAGACACTGGGGCGGTGAGGAGATCCTGGTCCTCGATGGGGTCTTTCGCGACGAACATGGCCAGTATCCGGCAGGAATGTGGCTGCGCAGCCCGCACTTGAGCCAGCACCGTCCCTACACCGAGCACGAAGGCGCCACCATCTTGGTGAAGGTAGGCCATCTAGCCTGAGCACCAGCTGGTTGTGCGGCTAGGATGAGAGCATGCGCTGGAGAGACATGCTGCGAACTGTGTGTTGGCTGCTGTGCTGTGCACCGCTGTCGGCTGCGCAAGACCTGGTAGGCCTGTACCTCGAGTGGGAGCGCGACCCGACGACCACGATGGTGGTGAATTGGGTCGATCTCTATCCAGAGAGCTCGAACACGCTGCTGTGGCGCAAAGAAGGCGCAAGCGAGTGGAGCACTGCGACCGCCGCCCACAGTGTGGTGGCCCCTTCCAGCCTGCAGCGCCGTCAAGCACACTTGACGGGCTTGGAAGCCGACACGCGTTATGAGTTCGCCATCGGCAAGGCACCGGACGCCAAGACGCAACCATTGGTGTTCCGCACGATGCCCAAGGACTTGAGCACACGCGGCCTGCGCTTTGTGAATGGCGGCGACACCATGGCGACGCGCGAACGCTTCGAAGCCATGAACCGCTGTTCGACGGCGCTGGATCCGGACTTTGTCCTGTTTGGCGGCGACTTGGCGTACGAGGACGGTGTCAAGGTATCGCGTGTGGTCGCTTGGCTGGAAGCGTGGACACGGACTTCGGTCGCCAAGGACCGCCGTGTCATCCCGCTCGTGGTGGGCATCGGCAATCACGAGGTGCGCGGCCACTTCCAAGGCAAGGTTCCTCACGATGCGCCGTACTACTACGGCCTGCATGTGCATGAGAACTGGCGCGCGTATCGCGCCCTAGACTTTGGTTCCTATCTCTCATTGGTGTTGTTGGACACGAACCACACAGCCCCCATCGAAGGCGAACAAACCGCTTGGTTGGCGAGCGCGATGGAGCAACGCGCCAACCAGCAGTTCCTCTTCCCTGTGTATCACTACCCCGCGTATGGCACGACCAAGGCACCCAAAGACCTTGGTCCGCTGGATGCACCGTTATCGATTGCGATCCGCAAGCATTGGGTGCCGTTGTGGGAGCAACACGGCATCAGCGCCGCCTTCGAGCACGACCACCACAACTGGAAGCGCTCGCACCGCATCCGCGCGGGCCAGCGCGATGACGCCAACGGGTTGCTCTACTTGGGCGATGGCTCGTGGGGCGTGCTTCCGCGCAAAGTGCCCGAGAACGGCACGGCGTGGTGGCTCGCGAAGGCCGAGGCCAAGAACCACTTGTGGTGCGTGGACCTGCGCGCCAATGGCACGGCGACCATCCGTGCACTGGATGTGGAAGGGCAAGTCTTCGACACCGTCGAGCTGGCGACCGCGCGTACGCAACCCAAGCGCTCAGAATAGGTCGGCGACCTGCGCTGCGGCGAACTGCGAGAAGCGGCGCGGTGACATCAGCCACACCTCGGCGCTCTCGGTGGCGGCGTGCTCAGCGCGCGTGTCGTCGAGCCAACGCTGCAAGTGTTCGCGTGTGAGTTGCTGGGCAG
>CAIKQM010000207.1 GCA_903829565.1 uncultured Planctomycetota bacterium | reverse complement strand
TCACGCAAGTGGCATTCAAAACAGGCACTGTCTGATTCCGAAGGGATCTGCATCTCCCCTACCGTGCGCGCTTCGGCTGCGTTGCCGTGGCAATCGGTGCAGGCTGCGCGTTCCATGCTGCCTGCATGTCCGCGGCTCCAGTGCGAGAAACCGCGCGTTGCCGGCCTCATCCTAACGCTCTTGGCTCCTGACCACACCGGATCCGCCTGACCATTGAGAGGCGCGTGACAGAGTTCGCAGCCCGTGGCTTGCGAACCGCCGACATGGGCGTGGTCGGCGTGACAGGCGATGCAATTGGATGCTTCAGGCTTCGTGCGCGGCTGCGCATCAAAGTTCGGCTGCGCGTTGTCGAACTCGTGACAGGAGTAGCAACCGTCGGCCAGCGGCCCCGATTGCATCCACGTCACGGACTGCATGTGTACCGCATGCGGGAACTCAATGCGCTCGCGGCGTTGAGCATCACCTTTGGCCTGAACGGCCAAGACCAAGGCTTCGACAACGCCATTGCGTTCTTCGCGGTGGCACTCTTCACATGTGGTGAGTGCCGGCCCTTTGTAGCTGCCGCCCTCGGCGCCACCGGACAAGCTCTCTGCTGTGTGGAGCTCGGCATGGCAACTTTGGCATTGCACATTCGACTCCGCAGTTGCTGTCGGGTCGGCTGGGGACACAGTGCTCAAGTGCACTGCGTGCTGGAATGTGCCTTCTTTAGTCTCACCGCCATGTGTGACGGATCCGCTCGCATGACACGCGACACAAGCCTGCGAGCCTGCATGACGCAGCTCGACTTTGGTGTCAGCTGCGAAGAGCTCGGCGTGGGCACGACGCTTGAGTTGGTACACGAGACTCGCCGGCTCATCGACAAGCGTGGTCTTGAGGGCCGCTGTCCGCTCTTGTGCGTGACAGGCAAGGCACTTGGAGTTGCCGGCGTCATCTTTGGCGCCGGAACCGTGCCATGCCAGACGCACTTGATGTTCAGGCTTGACCTTGCTTGACCAAGCACTCAAAGCCGGATCGCGCGGCCAGGCGTTGCTCGCGCTGGGCACTGCATCCGCCGAGTGGCAGCCCATGCAGGTTGCAAAGGGCACAGCTCCAAAGTCGCTTCCGAGCGGACCGGCAGTCGCATCGCGCACATGACAGGTGTCACAACGCTGCTCTGCGTGCGCCGCATGCGGAAAGCGGTCGTAACTGAGTTCGTGCGGCACCGCAGCGAACTGCGTGGGCTTGCGCTGCAACTCGGGCACTGCGTTCGCATGGCAACGGGCGCAGCTCTTCGTCAAATCCTCTGGACGAGGAATGAATACACCCGATTCCGGCACGGGACCAGAGTGGTCCATATGGCAAGAAGCACAGGTGTCATCATCGAGCACAATCGATGCGGTGGCGGGATTAGTGCTGCGGTCCGAGAAGAACGGATGGTTCTGCTCCACCAGTTCCTCATGACATTGAGCGCACTTGTCCGGCGGTGTGCCGCCCATTGTGTCGTGGCAGGAGCTGCAGCCTTGCTCACCGGCGACCTCGCGGTGCTTTGCGTGCCAAGGATCCATGGTTCCTGCCGTTGCCGTGTCAAACAGGCTGGCATGCGGACTGGCCAATGGACCGGGACTCAGGACTTCATCGCGCACCGCAGGTGCCAGCAAAGCCGCAACAGCCAAGCAACTGACCGCCAAGGCGAACAAGTTGGCCGGCTTGAGCCCGCGAAGTCTTGAGAACTTGACTTCATCGCGCACCAGCCGCTCACCGTCGCCGCCGACTACCAGCTTGCCTTGAGCATTCTTATGCGAACTGGACGGCTCAAAGAAGAACGGCTTGCTGTCGACCTCTAGCTCCAGCACGCCTTCCGCAAGACTCGCAACCACAATGCGCGAACAGCCGACCACAAATGCATCGCCTGCATGCAAGAGTTGCGGGCTGACCACCTCGACGCCGTTCAGCCAAGTCCCTGTGGCCGAGCCGAGATCAGCGAGCACAAAGCCAGCAGCACTCGCGTCGATGCGAGCATGACGCGCAGAGGCGACCCGATCCTCCAGCGAAAGAGCGCACTCGTTGTGCACACCGATCTGAATCGAAGCCGTCTCCAGCTGCGAGCTTTGCTTGCCCTGCTTGATGCGGAAGATCGCCATCGCGGCTGCCCTTTACGTTTCCCGTTGGAAAGAGGGCCTCAGGAGCCACGCGCTCGATCGCCGAGCACGGACAGTTGTAGACACACGCCTCAAACGGCATGCCCGCGCACAGATCACACTTCACTGCCTTGCCGGCGACATTCTCCTCGCGGCCCGTCAGCTTGTGCACCTTGGAGCCTGAACTTGCGGACTTGGTGCCGCAGGCATGCGCTGGCTTGAAGAACTTGCCGATCAAGGGCAGCTCGGCAAGGATCGAGGGCACAGGCTCCGCCACAGCATCCGTCAACTGAGGCGGATCCGTCATACGGATCACGTTGTAAGGGCAATTGGACACACAGGCAGTGCACCCCACGCAGTTGTCCCACACAAACTCGATCGTGCCGCGCACGTCACGACGAATCGCACCGTAGTTGCACGACATCATGCACTCGGGGATTTCGCAGTGGTAACACGCCGAAGCCAGCGTCTTCTGCGTCGAGATACGGTTGCCCGTCTTGGACAAGCGCGGCACACGATCCGCATGCACGGCCACACAGGATTCCACGCAGGCGTTGCAACGCACACAGCGCGTGAGGTCAATCACCAGCGCATGGCCGCCCTTGGCCGATTCGCCTGCGACCATGATCTCGATCTCATCCGAGGAGAGACCCTCGCTGGCCCCCTTGCGCAACATGTCGAAGAGACCGTTGCTTCCGCCGCGTTCTTGACGCGAGATGAGACCTGCTGTGCTCTCAAGCCCGCGCGAAGCATCCGGACCAGCGAGATCGCGCAACACTTGCGCCGGGATGACGACCAGATCCGTGGGCGCCATCGTCTCGTATGTGCCCAGCCACCGTGTTTCACCGGCCGCCAACGATGCTTCACCGAACGAAGCATTGTCCATGTGAAAGCCAAGGATGCGCTTCGTGCCATCGGCACCCGCTTGCGTGCATTTCACAGCGCCTGCACGCACTAGGTACACCGCATCCGACACATCGCCTTGCTTGGCAATCACGCGACCCGAAGCCAGCGTCTCAAAGCGCACCGCGCCTTGCAGACGTGCCAGCAACGCCTCGGGCAGGCTTTGAAACAGAGGCACGATGCGCAGGTGCGCAGCGAGCGAGCGCGACCTGTAGCGCTCGTCC
>CAIKQM010000206.1 GCA_903829565.1 uncultured Planctomycetota bacterium | reverse complement strand
CGATACACAAAGGTGTCAATCGCGGCCTTGGCCTTGTACTTCTCCTCGCTGGGCAGCGGCACATACAGGGCTTCGCGCACTGGTCGCGCCGAGGCAAAGTGCACTGCACGCACGACCACTTGGGCGATGATCATGGCTACTACGGGGAGTGCCAGGCTTGCATACATCGCGGTTGAATCTTGGCTCAGTGCCCACCACACACATGCGCCCGCTACTGCGACTGCGAACGGTTGGGCCAGCAACGCGCCCGTGGTGCCGACCAAGCGCGTCCAGCGTGCTGTCAAGAATACTTGCAGCACCAGCGTGACCCCTTGGGTCCATGCGTCGATGGTCGCAAAAATGGCGGTGCGCGCGGTGCGATCGGCCGCGTGCTCTGCGACGATCTCGGCTTGCAGGAAGTACAGGAACGTCCCGCCAAAGGTGTGGAAGAAGGTGTACAGGCAGATGCCCAAGAGCACCGGCCGTTGCGGAACAAGCACGAGTCCACGCCATGCGGGGCTAAGGCCACCTGCAGGCTCCGTTTGCGAGGCGGTGGCGCGCACCGGGCTGGGCATGCCCCACGCACACGGAAGGGCCGCGGCAAAGAAGGCGCCCGACACCAACAGCAAGTTGTGCACGCCGATGTGCTCTTGCAGCCAACCGGTGGTCATCGCGCCCAGGAACGCGCCACTCGTGCCGCCCACGCCGACAAGGCCATACAGTCGCAGCGCTTGTTCCTTGGTGAACAGGTCGGCAAGGAACGAGAACCATGTCGACACGATCAACAGATTGATGACGCTGACCCAGATGTAGAACGCACGCGCGGCGTGAATCGCGGACTCATCGCGCAGGAGTGGCGCAAACACGACGAGGCCGGCAACCACGAGGCTGAGTACGGCGATGACATACTTGCGCCGGTCGATGTGTCGTGAAAGTTCCGCGACCAGCAAGGAGACGATCAGCGTGGCCGCGAGCGTGGCCGTGAACAGCCAAGGCAGGTCATTCGTGCCGCCTTGCAAGCCTGCGGCATCACGAATGGGGCGCAGGATCGAGTAACCGTAGAGCGCGCAAAAGAAGCCCAGTGCCGCCAGCAAGGCTGCGCGCCCTTCGCCTCGCTGCAGCGTGAGCAAGCTCTTCATCCCAAGGTCAGGAGCGCGCGCACCCACGCCAACACGACGATCAGCAGCGCCCCCGTGGCTAGGAGAGACTGCGTGCGCGACGACAGGCGTTGAGCCAAGTGCGCTCGTGCCGCAGCCAGTCCGAGGACTGCACCAACGGCAAAGCCCGCGAGGTGTGCGCCCACATCGACCTTATCGAGTGTCACATGCCGCTCCAGTGCGCTGGTCTCCACGGAGATGCCTCCCATGCCTGACCATGCCAGTAGTCCCACGCCCATCACCACAGGCGTCCAACGACGCACCTTGCTGAGACGCAGCTCTTTGCGGCGTGCCCATTCCGCGGCGATTTGCATGCCCAAGGCACCAAAGACAGCGGTCGACGCGCCGATCGACACATGCGGCTCTGTGCGCACCACGTCATTGACCCAGTTGCCCACCGACCCCGCCAGCAGGATGCCGCACCACGCCACGCCAGCGCCGAGCGTCTGTGACAGCACGACAGCAAAGGCTGCTCCGAACACCAAGTTCCCCGCGAGGTGCGCAAGATCTCCGTGCAAGGTCAAGGCTGTCACCACGCGCCACCACTCGCCTTGCGCAACCAGCTCCGACGCGTTGCGCCCCATGCGACGCCAATCGATGCCATAGCGCTCTTCGATGACGAGGATGTGCATCAACACCAGCAAGCCGCCATACAGAACCGCAGCCGGACCGCCTGACGGCAGAGGTGCGAACCCGGGTTCACGCGGTGGCCAGCCACGGTTCTCGCGTTCATAGCGCGCCAGTTGTTCGGCGGCATAGGCGGCTTGTGCGCGGCGCACCAAGAGCGCCTGGCCATCCTCCATCTGAGCGATGCCGTGCGGCACGTTCATCGACTGCAGCACCAGCGCCATATGGCGCGTCG
Organism: uncultured Planctomycetota bacterium; assembly: GCA_903829565.1. Classification (GTDB taxonomy): domain Bacteria; phylum Planctomycetota; class UBA1135; order UBA1135; genus SXXH01. The sequence goes on along the minus strand of CAIKQM010000206.1, from coordinate 1,414 downwards.
TGCGCGCATCCGGCGTGCGTGCCACTTCGACCCACGCGTGCGGATCATCGGGAGTCTGTGCCGGAAGAGCGGTCGGTGCACTCATGTAGTCGTATACTGCACCATGGTCGCGCTTCGTGCGACCGAGACCTGACATGAAGACCATCCTTTACGCATGTTGCGCCCTGATGGGGCTGACCACCGGGCCTGTGTTGGCGCAGCTGGACCTCAGCAAGGCCAAGTGGATCGGGGAACCGCAGTACGCGCAGGAGACGAGCGGCCAGCGCTTGGGCTATCGCAGTACCACGACACAGCGTCAGGATGAGTACTTGTGGGTTCAGCTCGACTTGGGCGAGGACCGGCGTTTGGACCAGATCCGCGTGCACCCGGCGCGCGTGAGTGATGCAGTAGATGCTCCTGCGCACCTCATGCCGCAGGCCTTCACGATCTACACGGACCGCAACGAGCGCTTCGACAAGACCTTCATGCGTTTGGCGGCCACGCCGGAGGGTGGCGTGACTGGCAATGAGCCGGTCAACTTGCCGCTGTCCGCGTACAAGCTGCGCTTCATCCGCCTGGTCGCGACCAAGCTCGCGCCTGTGGAAGGTGGGGGCTACGCCTTTGCGTTGGGGGAGATCGAACTGTTGGACGGCGGTGTCAACATTACACGACACGCCAAGGTCACGGCACAGACCTCGGTGGAGGCCGATGGTTGGACACGACTTGCGCTGGTCGATGGCGAGTTGCGTCCGAAGGATGCAGCGGTGTTGCGTGCTCAGCGTGCGCAGCCCGAGCCCGCGGTTGCGGTGCGGCGCGACTTCTTCTTGCAGCACAAGCCTGAGCAAGCCACGTTGACGGTGGCGACGCGTGGCATGGCGCGCACACGCATCAATGGCCAAGAACTGGCCACAGGAGGCTTGGGTTCAGGCTTTGTGGATGCGCACAGCATTGTCTACACGCGCCACGACGTGACAGCCCTGCTCCAGCAAGGAGCCAATGCGCTTGGTGCACTGCTCACGCCTGGATGGTCATCAGGACGCGGCGAGCTGGCTTCGTTGGCCGTCTTGCCCGGGATTGACCTCGGTGTGGATCGTCTCCCGCGCTACATGGCCCAGTTGGACATCCTGTGCGCTGGTCAAGCGCCCTTGACCATCGTGACCGATGGCAAATGGGTTTGGTCGCAGGCGGGCGATGTGCGCGGTGCGGACCTGTTCGAGGGCGAGCTGCACAATGCCTTCGCCAGCTTGGGTGCGTGGGACAAGGCGGGGTTCGACGAAAGCGCTTGGAATCCAGTGGCTGTGGAAGCGGCCGGCGTGGCGCACCAAACCCTGCGTCGCACAGCCGTCGCTGTAGGGACGCGTCGCAGTGGCGCGCAACTGCGGTACGCTCCGCAAGCCAATACATGGACCTATGACTTTGGCACAAGCCTCGCCGG
>CAIKQM010000205.1 GCA_903829565.1 uncultured Planctomycetota bacterium | reverse complement strand
GTTGTATGGGTGGGTTTGGATCGCCTTGCCTTTCTTGCCCGAAGCGCCACTGCACTGGGCGGCGGATGCCATGTTGCTGCTCTTGCAGGCGTGCGATGCGCTGCCGGGTTCGCCCTGCGCACTCCCCGCGCGACCACTGTGGCTGATTGCCTTGACTGTAGGCTGCACGTTGGCGGCGATGGCGCTGGCTGCAAGCACCACTCGCCAGCGTGCCGCGCGCGCGGCCGCGTTGCTGTGGGTGGTGCTGTTGGTGCCGTGGACTACGGCACCACGGGCTATGGAAGTGCACGCGCTCGCGGTGGGAGCCGGCTCCTGCACGGTGGTGCGTGGACCAGCGCTCGGCGTGTGGATCATCGATGCTGGCTCACGCGATCGACGCGCTGTCGCCCAAGAGGCACTCGCACCGCTGCTGGCTGCGTGGGAGAGCACGGAGATCCACACCATCGCCACCCATGGTGACCGAGACCACGACGGAGCTCTGCCATGGGTTGGGGCGCACAGGCTGCCGCAGTTGCACGCGGGACACCTGTCAAAAGAACTGGACAGAGCTCTCACAGCCACTACGCGCCACATCGACACCACCACCGGAGCGGTGCGCGTGGTACAGCCCACTCGCGAGAACGGCCGCTGCGAGCTGTGGCTGGAACGCGGCCTCGACCGCGAAGGCAACGAGGGCTCGCGCTTTGTGCGCCTGCGCACGCCCTCGCAGACCTTGCTGGTGTGCGGTGATGCCGAGGCAGAAGGACTGGAGGCTTGGTTGGAGCAAACCCCGCGAGAAGCCGTCGATCTACTGATCTGGCCGCATCATGGCGCCGACTTCTTGCTGGCGCAGCGCTTGTTGAGCAGCGTCCAGCCCGCAGCAGTGTGGTTCTCGTCGTCGTTGGAGCGGCCGCCAGCCGTACACGCGCTGGGAGCGCAAGTTTGGCGTTCCACGGCTAGTGGACCACTCCAACTGACTTGGGAACTAGATGGCTGCGAGCCTTAGGCCTGCTTGGGCAGCAGGGCATCCAGCATGCCCTTGAAGCCCTGCACCGCGGTGCGCTGCATGTACAGCTCCAAGCCGCGCTCGGCGCCTAGCTCCTCGCCCCCACCTGCGCGGCCAGGGCCGCCGTGGATCGAATGCGGCAACACCATGCCGGGCGGCAAGGCTTGGTCCGCGTTCTTGTCCGAGGCGAGCCACACGCGGCCATGCCACGGAGCCGCCTCGAGTGTGAAGCGCTCGCTCCACACGGCATCATTGCTGTACGCGCTGCACACCAAGCCGCCGCCGCCCTTGTTCACCAGCGCCGCTGCTGTCGTGGCATCGCCCTCGTACGGCAAGAGGCTCGCGCAGGGGCCAAAGACCTCTTCCGCATGGTGCGCGGGGTCGGCCGCGTCGCGCGCCACGATCAACGTAGGCGCCAAGAACCAACCCTTCGGGTAGAGGCGCGCAGCACCACCGCACGCCACTGTGCCATGCGCAGCCAAGCGCGCGATGCCCTTGCTGACATCCTCGAACTGCGCCTTCGAGGCCACAGGTCCCATACGCATCTTCTCGTCCGCCGGATCACCGACCGGAATGCGCGACAGCGCATCAACTAGATCGGCTTGCACCTGCGCGGCGCGCTCCTTCGGCACAAAAATACGGCGCACCGCTGTGCACTTCTGACCCGTCTTTTGGGTCATGTCGAGCGCCACATTGCGCAAGAACAGCGCGTACGTCTCGCTGCTCTCTTCTACATCCGGAGCCAACACCGCCGCGTTCAGCGAGTCGCATTCCAAGGTCACATGCACGTTCTGGCGCACGAGATTCGCATTGCCGCGCAACTTGGCGCCGGTCGCGGAGCTGCCCGTGAAGGCGAGCACATCGTGCGGACCAAGGTGGTCCAGCATGTCACCCAGCGAGCCGCACACGAACTGGAACGAACCCTCGGGCATGATGTTCGCCTCGACGATCAGCTCCGCAATGCGCGCCGCCAACATCGCCGTGGGAGTGCCCGGCTTCTCGATCACGGGCACGCCCGCGAGGATCGAGCAAGCGAACTTCTCCATCATCCCCCACGCCGGGAAGTTGAAGGCGTTGATGTGCACCGCCACGCCCGGGCGTGACACGCGCACATGCAGACCCGAATGACGCGCCGTGCGACCCAGCTGCACGCTCTCGCCATCGACCAAGTGCGTGCGCGCGCCGAGCTTCTCGCCCAAGCTCGCGTAGAAGGTCAAGGTGCCCGTCGCGCCATCGATGTCAAATTTGCCATCACCGCGCGTGGTGCCACCGTTGATGCGCGACAGCTCGATCAAGGCATCGCGCTGCGCATGGATGGCGGCCGAGCACTTGGCCAGCAACGCACCGCGTTCCGCGAAGGTCAGGGCGCGCAGGTGCCGGCCACCCACCTCGCGGCCAAAGCGAACCACCTGCGCGTAGTCGAGTCCCGCGCTGGAGGCTTGGGCCACCAACTCCTCAGTCACAGGGTTCTCTAGGCTCTGAAAGCCGCCGGTAGCGAGATGGCGTGAGCCGAGTACAAAGGAAGGCAGGGTCTGCATGGGGGTCCTTTCGCGCGTGCGAGGGCGAACAGTCTAACGCTGAGGAGGACAGCACGGAAACGCCGTCAGGAAAGGACTACGGAGCGCACGGACGGAGCACTACGCTGCTGGGGCACATGCAGCACGACGCACTCGAGGTCCCGGCCGCAGCACGGCCTTTCGCACCTGGCTTGTACGCCGGCCAAACAGCGGTCATCACGGGTGGAGCCAGCGGCTTGGGCCTCGAGCTGACGCGCGCGTTGGCGCACTTGGGCGCGACAGTACTCGTCCCCTCGCGCGATGCCGCCAAGCATGCGCCGCTCTTGGAGGAAGCCGCAGCACGCAACTGGCGCGTCGAGTGCGCGGTGCTTGATGTGCGCGACAACCATGCTGTCGATCGCTACGCAGCAGCGATGCTCGCTGCGCACGGGCGCATCGATCTCTTGGTGAACAACGCCGCGGGCAACTTCGTGTGCCCCAGCGAGCGCTTGTCAGCCAATGCTTGGCGTGCGGTCTTGGGCATCGCGCTGGATGGCACCTTCTATTGCTCGAAGGCTTTCGGGCGCGGCATGCTCGCGGCCCAACGCGGCGCGATCCTCAACATCGTGGCGACCTATGCGTGGACCGGCATGCCGGGAGTCGCGCACTCTGCTTCGGCCAAGGCCGGCGTGTTGGCGCTCACCAAGACGATGGCCGCCGAGTGGGCTGGACGCGGGGTGCGCGTGAACGCGATTGCGCCAGGCCCCTTCCACAGCAAGGGCGCCAAGCAGAACCTGTGGCCGAACGAAGAGGTCAAGGCGCGCATGGAACGCGAGATCCCGATGGGGCGCTTCGGCACAGCCGAAGAGGTGGCCGCGCACTGCCTTTGGCTGCTCTCGCCGTACTCCGGCTGGGTCACGGGCGAGTGCTTCGTGGTCGACGGCGGCGGATCATTGGGCAAAGGCATGTGGCTCCCGGGAGAGCGACTCGCAAGCGTCAAGGAAACCTGACAGCACCAAGCATGAGCACACAACCTCAGGACCGTCGTCACTTCGACACCGAACGCTACAACGAGCGCAGCCGTGAACTCGATGCGCTAACGCTGGCTGCAGCCTTTGATGTCATGAATGCCGAGGATGCACTGGTGCCCTTGGCTGTGGCCCAGGCCAAGCCCGCCATCGTGCAAGCCATCGAGCTGGTCGTCACCGCCCTGCGCCAAGGCGGCCGCCTGATCTATGCAGGCGCCGGAACAAGTGGACGGCTCGGTGTGCTGGATGCTTCGGAATGCCCGCCCACGTTCCGCACGCCCCCTTCGCAAGTCGTGGGCCTCATCGCCGGTGGTCAAGTAGCCTTGACAAGTGCAGTCGAAGGCGCCGAGGACGATCGTGCTGCTGCAGTGCGCGACTTGGAGGCACGCGCCCTCGAGGCGCGCGATGTGGTCTTTGGCATCGCCACGGGCGGCACCACACCGTATGTGCACGGCGCCATTGCGTATGCCAAGGAGCGTGGCGCGAAGACCATCTTCTTCGCCTGCGTGCCGCAGGAGCAGTGCGCCGACGCGGCCGATGTCTCCATCCGGGTGCTGGTGGGCCCTGAAGTGTTGGCTGGCAGCACGCGCTTGAAGAGCGGCACCGCCACCAAGCTCGTGCTCAACATGGTCACGACGCTCGCCATGACGCGCTTGGGCAAAGTGCACGGCAACTTGATGGTCGATGTGGTCGCCACCGCCAACAAGAAGCTCTGGCAGCGCGGCATCGCGCTCGTTTCGACGCTCACCGGCCTGGCCCACGCCGAAGCCGAGGCCCTGTTGACAGCAGCCGATGGTCATGTGAAGACCGCCGCCGCCATGCACCAACTCAAGTGCAATCGCGCCCAAGCGCAGAGTGCGCTTGAGCAAGCACAGGGTTCGCTACGCGCCCTCGGCGTGCCTGTGGGCAGGACGCACTAGCTGCCTCAGCGCAAAGCCAATTGACGCCGGACTTCGGCTAGGAACGGCTCCCAATCAAAGCCCGGGCCCGGGTCGACCTTGTTCGTTTGGACGTGGTAGTGGCCGAGAATGCCGCTGAAGTTCTGCCACTCCTCATCCGACATGGCCCGGTTCAACACCTGACCGTCGGCATCGCGCGGTGCCTCGGGCGCCAAGCGCGGGAACTCCTTGCACAACGCAGCGGTCAGCGCGATCAAGCTCGCGTACTGTTGCGGCGTGTAGTCGTATTGCTCCAACTGCTGGCCTTGGATCTCTCCGCGCACCAACTCAGGGCGCGCCGGCCGCCCGACGAAGCCTTCGGTGCGCACACCTCCGGTCCCGAAGCGCTCGGGCAGGTCAATGTACGGGCCACCCGCATCACGCTTGTACCACTCATCGATCGGCGACTTCTCAAACGGCTTGTAGGCGCCGATGTGCGCGATCTCCACACCAATCGAGCGTGCGTTGCTCTTCGTGGCGTGAAAGGCCTGTTCGCGCAAATCCATCGTCTGGTAGATGGTCCCGTCGATGTCGAGCAGGAAGTGCACCGACAAACCGCGCTGGTCGTGAAGGACCTTGAAGCAGGTGCTGGCAAGCCCGCAGACATCGTAGTGCAGCACAAACTGGTCGACGACGCGCGCCAGCTCGATGGGATTCGTTTCGTTGGGCTGGATCAGCTGCAGCTCTTTGCTGCGACGGCCGGGCTGGTAGCGTTCGCCTTGCGGGCTCTTGTCGTTGGCGGGGCCGAAGCGCGGCGTTGTGGTGTACGCGTTGTAGCCGGGGTAGTCGGTCCACAGAACGACGGGAGCATCGACGGGGACTTTTTGTCCGCAGACCAAGATGTGACCGCGCGACGGCGGCGGAGGAGGTTCCGACGGCAAAGCCGCCGAGGCGGAGGTGGTTGCGCGGCAGGAGGCAAGCGCCATGCAAGCCACCAGCAGCAGAACGATAGACAGGTGCGTGCTCCCGAGGTTCATGGGTTGCAGAGGCTAGCGCATTCGCCACGCGGCGAGAAATCTGGTTTTGGTGGGACGCGGGGGCGGCGCCACTCGTCAGGCCAGCGTGGAGACAACACGCACCATGGGAGCCTGCCTGACGGGCGCAGGGGCTGAACTTGTAGGAGTCGAGGCGCGCTTCGATACGCGCGAACGCGAGCGCATTGAGGTGGTGCTGACGGGCTTGCCAGACTCGGTGCTCAAGGAATCGCGCTCACGACTGGAATGCGCTTTGGCGGCGTGTGGCTTGCACCTACCTCAAGGTCGTTTGTGGTTGAACTTGGTGCCGGCCTCCCGGCGCAAGTCGGGCGAGAGTCTTGATCTGCCACTCGCGGTCGCGGCGGCGGCAGCCATAGGGCATCTCCCCGCCTCGGCGGTGCGCAAGGTGCTGTTCTTGGGTGAATTGGGCATCGATGGGACATTGCATGCCGTGCCAGGCGGTTTGGCTGCTGCCTTGGCGGCAAAAGAGCTGGGGATCGAGGATCTTGTCGCTCCGCCGGCCACGGCCATGGAAGCGGCCGCGGTGCACGGCATTACGGCCTACGGCGCGCGGTCTTTGGCGGCGGCCATTGCCCATGTGACCGGTGTGCGCTGTTTGAAACCGCTCTCGGCTACGGAGGCCGGGCCAGCAGTGCGCGCCTCGGGACCTTCGCTAGATGAGGTGCGCGGACTGGATGACGCCAAGTGGGCTTTGGCCGTAGCCGCTGCGGGCGGGCATGGAGTGCTGTTCGTGGGACCACCTGGCGCGGGCAAGAGCTTGTTGGCGCGCAGGTTGGTGAACCTCCTACCGCCGCCAGATATGCACGAGCGGTTGGAGCTGACACGCGTGCTGTCGGCCAATGGCCGCTGGCCGGGCGGTTTGGCCAAGGAGCGGCCGTTCCGTGCCCCGCACCACTCCACTTCGTGTGCAGGATTGGTGGGTGGTGGCCCGCAAGCTCTCGCGGGCGAGGTCACGCTCGCTCATGGCGGCGTGTTGTTTCTCGATGAGCTGCCGGAGTTCCGGCGCGATGCACTAGAGGCACTCCGCCAACCGCTGGAGAGCGGAGTGGTCCAGTTGTCGCGTGCACGCACGCGCGTAGAGCTGCCGGCCCGTTTTCAGCTGATCGCGGCCATGAACCCGTGTCCTTGCGGCTGGCGCGGGCATCGCAAGGTGCCGTGTTTGTGCAGTCCCCATGCTGTCGCGCGTTACCGCTCCAAGATCAGCGGGCCGCTGCTGGACCGCATCGATGTGTGCGTAGAAGTCCAGCCGCCTGAATTCGACGAGCTGGTGCCGCAGGAACGCACGCAAGGGACCAACGAGTGCGCGCCGTCGAGCACAACGCACACGGAACTCCAACTCTGCGCCCGCGTGGATGTCGCACGCCTGCAAGCGCAGTCGCGCCAGGGCCACACACCGAATGCACGGCTTTCACCGGGAGAGCTCGAGCTAACCACGCCGCTGTGTGAGCGTTCACGCGATCTACTGCGGCGTGCAGCCAAAGCGCGCGCGCTGTCGGCACGCGGCATTCAGTCCTTACGGCGTGTGGCACGCACCCTTGCTGACTTGGCTGGGCGCGAGCGCGTGGAACCTCAAGACCTAGCAGCCGCCCTAGCGCTGCGCGGCAGCTTGTAGCGCGAGGTTACTCATGACGCAGTTACTCATGACGAAGGGCTTCCACAGGATCCATGCGTGCTGCACGCCAGGCCGGGTACAGACCGAAAATCACGCCAATGCCGGCCGAGATCAAGAACGCCAGGATGGGAGCCTCCGGCGTGACCACCGTGCGCATCCCGAACCAGTACTCGACAAACCACGGGATACCGACACCCAGCATGATGCCCAGCAAACCGCCGCCCACCGACAGGACGACAGTTTCGACCAAGAACTGAACCACGATGTGGCGGCGCTGCGCACCGAGCGCGCGACGGATGCCGATTTCGCGGGTTCGCTCGGTCACGGTCGCCAACATCACATTCATGATGCCGATGCCGCCGACAAGCAAAGAAATGCCCGCGATCGAGCCCAAGACGATGTTGAAGATGCGCTTGGTTTCTTCCGCACGCAGCAACAACTCCAGCGGCACCACGACTTCATAGTCCTTCTGCTTGTGCCGGCGCGTCAGCATTTCGCGCGAAGCGGCAGCCAGCATGGGCACATTCTCTGGTGCGGAGGCCTCAGCGATGATCTCGTGCAACTCAACTTGCTCCATCTCGCGCGAGCCGCTGCGGATCTTGACCTGCGTGTCGCCGAACCACAGTCGGCCTGTGGACAACGGCAGGAACACCTCTCCGGTCACTTCGCTGCCCGGAGCAGGCGGGTCGCCCGACAGGGGCACGCGCGGCAACAACACACCTACGCAAGTGAAGTACTCGGCCCCGATCTTGATTTGCTCACCGATCGCCGAGCGAAACGGCAGCAGGTAGCGGGCCACTTCGTAGCCCAACACGCACACATTCAAGCGGCGGCGTTCGTCTTCGGTCGAGAGGAAGCGCCCCTCCGAGAGTGGACGCCCCGTCACATCCGCGTACTCAGGCACAGTCGCGAGGACACGGGGATTGCCTACGCGATCGCCATAGCGCACCTCTTGCGCCAGTTGACGCACGGGCACAGCGCGGCGCACACCGGGAAAGCTCTCACGCACGCGCTGCAAGTCTGTGTCGGTCAACCCGTAGGACGACACGCGCGTCGACTCGTTCGAGGCCAAGTTCTCCGGCGGCTTGACACTGCGCAGGATCACATTCTGGCTACCGAGCTTCTTGATCTGCTCCTGAGCCTCTTCGCTGGCGCCTTCGCCGATGGCCAACATCGCCACTACCGAGGCAACACCGAACAAGACGCCCAAGGTAGTGAGGATGCTGCGCAGCTTGTGCAGCAGCAAACTGCGCACACCGGTCCGCAAGACCGCTTGGAATCCATGCTTCATACGCGGTTCTCTCGGACTTCCAAGACTTTGCCGTCTTTCAGGCGCAAGGTGCGTTCAGCGCGTGCACCCACCGTGGGCTCATGGGTTACCAGAAGAATGGTCTTGCCTTCGCGATGCAGCTCATCGAAGAGGTCCAAGATCTCCAACGCAGTCTTCGAGTCCAGGTTGCCGGTGGCTTCATCGGCAAGGAGGATGGCGGGGTCAGTCACCAGCGCGCGAGCGATTGCCACGCGCTGCTGCTGGCCACCCGACAGTTCTGTAGGACGGTGGTGGATGCGCTCGCTGAGTCCCACACGTCCAAGCAAGTGCATGGCCCGCTCCTCCGCATCCGGCGGCGGATCGTCACGGTACTGCAGCGGCATCAGCACATTCTCCAGAACATCCAACTGCGGAATCAGGTTGTAGCTTTGGAAAATGAAACCGATTTCACGACCGCGCAACGTCGACAACTCGTCGTCGGGCAGCGTGGATACCTCGCGACCGCGGACGGTGTAACTGCCCGATGTGGCACGATCGAGGCAACCCAAAATGTTCAGCAGCGTGGACTTGCCGGAACCCGAGGTGCCCATGATGGACCAATACTCGCCTTGGCCAAAGGCACACGACACGCCATCCAAGGCAGCCACTTGGGTGGCTCCCATCTGGTAGACGCGGCGTACATCACGCAGTTCGGCGACAATGGTCTTCACGACTCTGGTCTCTTCGCAGCTAGGGTTGGTCGTGCGCGGTCAGCCCTGCTTCGGAGCGCCGCCTTCACCTTGGGGGCGAGGCCCACGCGTACCACGACTACCGCGACGCGAACCATCGGGAGCAGCTCCGCCTTCGGGGTTAGGCGCCTGATTCGTACCCTGAGCCGGTGTGGATGTCTGCTGCCGCGGCGGTCCACCAGCACTGCGAGAATCAGACTCCGCCGACCCCCTAGGCGTGAAACCGGCGGGGGGTGCCAACAGCACTTCCTCCCCTTCCTTGAGGCCATCGATCACCTCAACAAAGGTCTCGCTGGCCCGGCCCACCTTCACCAGTCGCTGGTCCACTGCCCCTTGGGCTCCACTCACAAAGGCGATGGTTTTGCCTTCATGCAGCACCACCGACTGAACGGGGACCTGCAGGCACTCATCCACCATGTCCGAAAGGATCTCGACCGAGCAACTCATGCCTGGGCGCATCTCGAAGTTGCCGTTTTCGACCGCGATCTCGGTGCGATAGAGACGCTGGTTGGGGTTGGCCCACCACGAACCTTTGTCCGGCAACAAGGCGACAAACTGCACGCGCCCAGAAAACACTTGCCCAGGCAGGGCATCCACCTGGATGTTGCAAGCCTTGCCGATGGTGACCTGCTTCAGCACCGACTCGTGGATGCTGGCTTCCACGATCAAGCCACCCGTAGTGGGGATCGACAAGATCTCTTGACGCTCGCGCACCGTCGATCCTTCTTGGATCGGTTCGGAGCCCCCCATCCGGCCCCCGCCTTCGACACGGGCGTAGACCACCATGCCCGCGGTCGTGGCCTTGATCTTGGACTTCGCGAGTTGGTCGACGTACTTGACGAGCTTTTCCTTCTCGAGATCGAGCTTGCTCTTGCTGCTCGCAAGTGCCGCCTGATAGTCGACGATCTTCGAAGTAGCTTCGAGGTTCGCGCGATCCAGACCGCGCTGCGTCTCGCGCAAATCCGCCTCCAACTCGGCGCGCTTGCGCGGTGCGTCGTAATCAACCAACAGCTGCATCGTGCGACGAGCTTGGTCCAAGCTCACCTGGGCACGCTGGAAATCCAATTCGTCACGGTCCAACTCGCTCTGCGTCAGAAAGCCCTTCGCCGCCAATTGTTTAGACCAATCGTACGTGTTCTTGGACTTGGCCAACTCGCCCTCAGCCAGCTTGATCTTCTCCTCCGCCGCGGCTTGCAGCTGCGCATAGTCGCCGTTGGCAGCCTCGTACTTCTCCTTATCGATGCGCGCGAACGTCAGCTTGCGTTCTGCCGCTTCGATGTCCGATCGATTTTGACTCTCTTGGATGTCGTACTGCGCCTTGGACTTCTGAAAGGAAGCCTCGGCGTTCTGCACTGCGATCTCTTGGGCCACCTTCTTGTCAAGCAAATCGGACGCATCCAGTTCGACCAACAGATCGCCCGGCTTAACCTGTGTGCCCTCGGCAATCAGCCACAGGATCGTGCTCTGGCCCTCGACCTCGCTCTTGACGCTATTGGCGTCGCGCGCGGCCAAGTTCCCCCGCTGCACCACGGACACCTTGAGCGGCCCACGGCGCACCTTGGCGCCACGCACCGCGCCATCGACTTGCGTGCCACTACTGCCAAAGGACAGCCAACCCACAACCGCCACGGCGACCACGACAGCCACCCAGATCCATGTGCGCTTCATCCTTCGTCCCTCCGAGCTACATCCATCCGGCCAGCACGAGCTTGCGCAGCAGCTGGCACTGCAGGCTCCAGCAGCAAGATGCCGCCTTCATCGACCTGCAAACGTTCCATATCCAGGTACACCGACATGCGTGCCAGCACCCAGTCGACCAACGCGCCCGTGGCTGCGTTGCTGGCCGACAACAAAGATTCCTCAGCCTCCAGCAAGTCACGCGTATCCGCGCGGCCGGCGTCTAGGGACAGGCGCGCACTTTCCACGCGCGTGGCGGCCAAGGACTGCGCGTTGAGCTGGATCGCATACGACTCTTCGTTGCTACGCACCTGACGCAGCGAATCACGCAGGTCGGCACGAATCGTGTCCTCGCTCCGCTCGGCCTCGCGCTGCGCGGCGGTCCAGTTGATCAAGGCTGCGCGCGCAACATTGCGCTGCGGCAGCTTCTCCCAAGGCGCGGTGAATTGCAGGCCAGCCGACCAACCAATGCGGTCTGCGTCGTAGTCCAACGGCTGCCCCGCTTCACTGGTCGCCGAGGCGTCCACCACGAGTGACAAGGACGCCTGCAACGCATCTTCAGCGATCTTCAAGCGACGCTGCGCGTCCTCCACGGCCCCAAGAGTGTTCTTGTAGTCCAAGCGCTCGCCCAGCGCCAAGTCGATGGCCAACGCTTCCTCGATGGTTACGGAGCTTGCTCCTGTAGCGACGAGATCCGACAGACCGCGGGGATCCAACTCCAGCACAGTCCCCACCGGCAAGCCTAGAAACAGCGCAAACGCATCGATTTCGCGCGCATACCGCTCGCGCGCCGACAACAGCTGATTCTGCGAGCGCAATTCATTTTGACGCGCCTGACCAAATTCAAGCTCAGACAGACGCCCGGCCTCAGCCAAGGCCCGGTTGCGCTCCGAGAGTTGTACAAGGTTTTTGACGTTCACCTCTTGGTTCGTCACCTCGTCGCGCGTCTGCAACAAGCGGTACCAGCGTGAGGCCACATCAAACGCAAACGTGCGCCGGAAACGCTCGAACGAGCGCGCCTCATACACCAAGTCGCGCTCGGCCTGCGTCAACGGCTCCTGCACGATCTCCGCGCCCGCACCCGCCAACAGCGGACGCGTAATCGTCACTCCCAAGTCTGACACCGGACTCCACCCGTCCGAGGAGATCAGGCTGCGCGCCAAATCCAACCCCGCACTAGCGACGACCTCCGTGCCATCACCCAAAAGCTTTGAGAAGGTCAGAGCGGCATCCCCGCGTGCCTCCGTTGCGGCCTCCGAGTCCCCGTCCACGAACGCCTCGAGGGTCAGCCCCGATTGCACACCAAAGCGCCAGCGCTCGAGCGTCAAATCCAAGGCCGCCAAGTACAGCCGCTCCTTGCGCGACTGCACATCGCGACTGTTCTCCGCCGCAATCGCCAGTGTGTCGACAAGAGTAAAGACCGGCGCCGACTCGCCACTCGCTAGGCGCGTACGAAGTGTCTGCGCGCGTGGTTCCAGAGTGAACGCCCCCGGGATCTTGAGCTGGGCACGTCGTTGTTCAACGAGTTGAGTGACCTCTGTGTCCGCTTGGGACTTGTAATTGCCAGCCGTGGTGCAACCGCTCGCTAGGAGGAGCAGGCAACCTAGGCGGGTGGTGCTGCGGAGGGGGTGACGGAGAGCGAGGGGCATGGGGTAGGAGAGGACTCTATCCGATGGAGGGAGCGGGGGATATGTGAAGTGTGGGGGTTCACAGGAGGCTGACAGGAACTCGAGCTCAACTTTCGATACTGGTCCCGACCAGTGTGCGCGGAATTCCCAACTAGCTGTCCCGCTTGGCGCGCGTGACTCGTCCGTATGGGCGGAGCACCTACGCCATGACCGCCTTCACACCCGCCTTCTGTCCGCACCCCTCCTGCGCCGGCCAGGCGCGCTTTGCCTTCCAGCACAAGGGC
>CAIKQM010000204.1 GCA_903829565.1 uncultured Planctomycetota bacterium | reverse complement strand
CGATCGCGCGCGTTTGGGTGATTGGATGCAAACCGCCAAGGAGTTGGACACGCAAGCGGCGCAGTTGTCGTTGCAGTTGCGCGAGTACCTCTTGTGCGAGGTCAGTCCGCAGACACAGCTGGCCGGCATGAAGCTGCCGCCTGCTGGCGACCAATCCATGCGTTTGGTGCGCGGCACGCTGCATGTGGCCTTGGGCCGCAACTTCCCAGGCGCGTTGCGGATCTACACGGATCATGCGCTTGTCGAAGTGCGTCAAGGCACATGTGTGATCGAAGTCAGTGCACAGGGCACGCGCGTAGGCACTTTGACGGAGGGCGTGTTTCATGCAGCGACCGCCCAGCAAAGCGCGCTGGCTTCCGAGCGCGCGTCCGTCTTGCAGCCGCTCGAAGCGCGCCAAGGTTGGAGACGACTCGCCAACGGGGTTGCAGAGCAGGTGCCCTGGGCCGAAGTAGACGAGCGCATCTTGATGCAGTTGGCGACTCAGGCTTCTGAGCGTTGGAATCGTGGGCTTTGAGCGAGCGTGGTAGGCTCTGCCGCCATGGACCAAGGGCCTAGTCTCGCGGAAGCGGCAGTGTTGCTATGGGTGCCTGTGTGCTTGTGCGCACTGGCCTTGTTGGTGGTGCTTGCCGCGCAAAGGCGCCGTCAACTCAAGCATGGTGTGGTGCTCTACTCTGATCGTCCAAGCCAAGCACTGCGTCGTTGGGCTCTGACCGTGCCGCTGCTGGCCATCGCGGTGTTGGTGGTCGTCACGCAAGCGTTGCCGGTGGTGCCGGCCTTGGGAGCCTTGGCTGTGGCTTTGCTCGTGTGGTGGCGCTTGCCCAGTCCCAAAGACGCAACCTTGGGCCAGAACGGTGTGGGACGCGGGTTCGAAGGTCGCGCGTGGTCCGAGCTCGAAGAGTGGCGCCTGACCGGCGAACACTTGCGCTTCCGCTTGCACGGCGAATGGACCTCGGCACCGTGCCCGGTGGATGACCAACCACGCGTGCGCGCATGGCTGGTGCAGGCCTGCCCCGAACGCGAGAGCCGCTTTCAAGACTGATTACGGTAAGCTGTCTGGTCGCGCCCACAGACCACAGCGCGAGAAACGAACGATCGATGATCCGCACGAGCACTGTCCTGACCTCGCTGGTTCTTTTGGTTGCAGCCGCGCCGCGCGCGGACGAACTGCACTTTGCGCCCAAGGAGGGCAGCACCGCTACGCGCACCATCTCGCAACTCGTGGAGCTTGCCAGTGAGAGCATGAGCATTGAGATCGACGGCAACGAGATCACGCCTCCGGGCGGTGCGCTGCCCGAGATCTCCATCGTCGATGCGACGGAGATCGTGGTGACGGATGAGTTCGTCAAGTGCGCCGACGGGCGTGCCACCAGCTTGGTGCGCAGCTTTGACACGATCGGTGGCAAGGTTGAGCAGTCGGTCAAGATGGGCGATCAAGAGCAGAGCGAAGACCCCAAGGACAAGAGCAGCGGCCTTCAAGGCAAGAAGGTCAAGTTCACTTGGGACAAGGAGAAGGAAGAGTACAGCACTGCGTTCATGGGTGAAGAGAAGGCCGATGAGGCCTTGTTGAAGGACCAGACGGCCGACATCGACCTCGCCGCGTGGTTGCCGACCAAGGGCGTGGAAGAGGGCGACTCGTGGGAAGTCGATGCCAAGCTCTTTGACCTGTTGGTGTCTCCTGGTGGCGACCTCCACATCCAATCGGGTGATGATGAGGACGACGAAGAAGACACCACCGATCAGCAGATGCGCGACAACATGTCGGGCAAGATCACGCTGACCTACAAGGGCGTCAAGGAGAGCGAAGGCTCCAAGCTGGCCGTGTTGGAAGTGGTGTGCGAAGTCGCCACCAAGGCCGAGCGTCCGGG
>CAIKQM010000203.1 GCA_903829565.1 uncultured Planctomycetota bacterium | reverse complement strand
CGACCACGAACTGGTCGAAGGGCATGTTGTGCTTGTACGCCTGCAGCACCCAATCGCGCCACGGCCACAGCGTGCGCCCCGCATCCATGTGAATGCCGTTCGTATCGGCGTAGCGCGCAGCATCCAACCAAGGCAAGGCCATGCGCTCGGCATAGCGCGTGCGGTACGGCTCCTCGGTCATGAGCTGCTGTGCCAAGCGCTGCCAGCGATCCGCCTGCGGCGCAGCCATGTAGCGGGCCACTTCTTCCGGCGTGGGCGGCAAACCAGTCAAATCCAAGTACAAGCGGCGCACCAACAAGGCCTCGTCGGCGCGCGGTGCTGAAGCCAGTTTCTGCGCGGCGGGCGACAGCGCAAGCAACGCATCCACGGGATGCTGGCTCTTGGCATTGGCCGGCATGGAGGGCCGCTTGGGCGCTGTGAAGGACCAGTGCGGCTCGTACTCGGCACCTTGTTCGATCCATTGACGGATGATCTCGCGTTCACGCTCGTCGAGCGAACGCTTGTTCGACTCGGCCGGAGGCATGTGATCGTCAGGATCGGTGCTGGTGATGCGCGCCCAGACTTCGCTGTCCTTCAAACTGCCTGGCGCGATCGCGCGCAACCCTCCACGATCCTTGTGCGCTTCTTCGCCACTATCGAGACGCAGATCGGCAGCGCGCTTGGCTGCATCCATGCCGTGACAAGCAAAGCAGCGGTCCGACAAGATCGGACGCACATCGCGGTCGTAGCTGATGCGCGGACTTGCCGACTGTGCGTGCACAAATCCGCTCAACACGCTGGTGGCCAGCGCGAGCAGCGCAAATCGTAGGGGGGCGAGCTGCATAGCGCACGCTATCGTAGCGGAGCGCAGCCCCTCTGGGGCGTTGAACTCTGTCCTACATGTCCGACACACCGGAGAGTCTGTTTGGTGACTGGCTCGAGCGCGTGGAGCGCGGCACAGCCGAACCTGTCGAGGATTGGCTGCGTGCCCATCCAGAGCACGCCGACGAGTTGCGTCGTATGCACGCAGCGTGGCGCACGGCCGAGGACTTGCTGGCCGGTTTGACAGGCTTGGAAACGGCTTTGGATGAGCTCGAACGGCCGGTGCCGGACCGGGAACGTGCGCAGGCCTTGTTGGAAGGTCTGCCCGTGGAGTCCACGCGCTACCGCAAGTTGGAGTGCCTCGCTCGCACGGCCCACGCCGAGGTCTGGCGTGTTTACGACGCCACGTTGCAGCGCGAAGTGGCTTGGAAGACTGTCAAGTCTGCTTTACGTCTGGACCCGGCAACCTTGCGGCGCTTCCTGCAGGAAGCCCGTTTGGTGGCGCAATTGGGCCATCCGAACATCGTTGGCGTGCATGACTTGGGCCTTGATGCCGAGGGTTCACCGTGGTTCACCATGCCTTTGGTGAGCGGGGGTACCCTCGAGCACTGGCTGCAGCAGCACGAAGCGCAGGCCGACGCCAGCGCCTACGCACATCTGCCCCGGGCCATCGCCATTCTGGCCGAAGTAACCGAGGCCATCGCGTACGCGCACGAACATCAAGTCCTGCACCGCGACCTCAAGCCGCAGAACATCGTGGTCGGGGCACGCGGCCAAGTCGTGGTGCTCGATTGGGGCCTGGCCCGTGGTTGGTCGTCCGGTGTCGATGCTGCACGCGACCTCGCCAATGGAGCATTGCTGGGCACGCCGGCCTACATGGCCCCCGAACAGGCGCATGGCCGCCAAGAGCAAGTGGAGGCGCGCACGGACGTCTACGCTCTCGGCGCGATCCTCTATCGCATGCTCTACGGGCGTGCGCCGTACGAAGGCGATTCCGCGTCGAGCATCGTCGAGCAAGTGCGTACGGGCCCGCCGGCGCAATCCCACGCGCGTGGACGGCTAACGGCCAGCGCGCCACCGCCCCCGGAGTTGGTGTCCATTTGCCAGCGAGCGATGCAGCGCACCGCTGCGCAGCGCTATGCCAGTGCCCTGGACGTGTTGGCGGACCTGCGCGCTTGGCTCGAAGGACGCGTGGTGTCGGCGCATGAACAGGGCTTCGCGCCGCATGTGGCCAAGTGGGTGCGTCGCAACCGCTTGGTCAGTGGAGTCCTCTTTAGCTTTGCGGGGCTGGCCCTGCTGGCTTCGATCGGGGTGTTTGCATGGCGCGCGAAGGCAGCCGAGGAGATCTTGTCGCTGTCCGATACGGTCTTGGCTCAAGAACTGCGCGATCAAGCCGATGAGTTGTTCTGGCCTCCGCAAGTGGAGCGCTTGGCAGACATCGAGCAGTGGCAAGTGCGCTGTCAACGTCTCTTGACACGTGCCAAGCAGCACGAAGACCAGCTTGCGGGTTTGGACGGACTCGTGACGCGAGACGAGCAACAGTCCTTCCGTCATGAGCTTTTGACAGGATTGGTGACCGATCTTCAGGCTTTGCAGGATCCGGTTGGACGATCGTCGCTTGCGAGTGCGGTACGCGCGCAACACAAAGTGGCGCAGTTGCAAGCACTACGGACACAAGCACTCCAGCTCTGGGAGGCGACCCACGCTCGTCTGGCTGTAGCGCCGCGCTACCAAGGTCATTTGTCGCCGTGGTCGCGTGCAACTCTGAGTCAGCTCTGGCCTCTGGGCCCCGATCCCGTGTCCGGTTTGGAAGAGTACGCCTTGCTGGGCAGCGGTGTACTTCCCGCGCGCAACGTACAGGGTCGTTTGGTGGGTGCGGATGACGCCGCCATGGTCTTGGTCCTCATCCCGGGCGGTGTGTCGCACTTCGGCACCCTCTATGGACGGGGACCAGGCGCCGATCCCGATGCGGGTGTGGAAGAGTGGCCTCGCCGTGAAGTAAACTTGACAGCCTATCTGATCGCCAAGAGCGAGATGACGCAGGCCCAATGGACTGCGCTGTATGGCACCGAACCAGCCCAGCATGTGGGCTCACCGCGCCTGCCAGTGGAGAGCATCAGCTGGCACGATCTCATGAGTCTCTTGCCACGGGCCGGCTTGCGGCTGCCCACAGAGATGGAGTGGGAGCATGCGGCTCGCGGTCGCACACAAACGCGTTGGTGGACCGGTACCGAGCCCAGCTCTTTGATCGGTGCTGCGAATCTGCGTGGTTCGGGCGTGGAAGTGCCTTTGCCCGTGGCCACGCTGCGTCCCAATGCCTATGGCTTGCACGATGTGTTGGGCAACTTGGCTGAGTGGGTGCAGCCTTTGGCCATGACCGGCACGCCTGATCGTCCGGTGGTGCGTGGTGGCCACTATGGTTCGACGGCGATGCAGGCGCGCATGACGGCTCGCGTACTTGTCGACACACGTTTCGCTGATCGCCAAACAGGCGTACGCCCCGCGATGGATCTGTAAGCTGGCACGCATGGAAGTGGTGGTCATTGTGGTGCTTGTACTCGCCGCCGTAGGGCTGGCGGTGTGGGCGCACCAGCAGGAGAAGAAGCGTGTTGCCGGTTTGCTGGCGTGGGGGCGTCAAGTATCCATGACGCTGCTAGCCGAGCGCCTGCCGAATCCCTCGTGGCCGTACGCGTTGTTCCAGCGCGGGCATTCGCGCTACGCACAAGTGGTGCTGCGCCACGACTGGACGCTGGCCACACCCGGTCTCGGAGGCGGCCACATGGTGATGTTTGAGTATCACTATGCTGTCACGACCGGCTCCGGCAAGAACCGGCGCACACACCACTATTGGAACACAGGCGCACTGGTCGATCTGGGTATGCAAGTAGGCCATGTGTCCGTGGAGCGCGAAGGTCTAGGCGACAAGCTCGCCGCCGTCTTCGGCTTTGATGACCTTGATTTCGAAGATGCGGAGTTCAGCAAGCGCTTCAAGGTGCAGGCCGAAGCGAAGAAGGATGCTTGGACTCTGCTCGATGGCGCCATGATGCGCTGGTGGAAGGAACACCCGCAGTGCCGCATCGAAACTCGCGGTCGCGAAGCACTGGTGGTGTTGGAATCCTCCGGCAAAGCAAGCCCCGAGCGTTTCCTTGCGCTCAAGGAATGGACCATGGGTTTCCTCGCGCAAATGCCACGCGTTTTGGTGAATGCAGAGCGTGCGCGCCAAGGTCTTCAGCCCATCGTGGAGGCGGGTAACGCCTCCACGCAAAGTCGTGCGGAACGGAGCGAGTGATGGAAGTCTTGATTGTCGCAGGCGTAGGTGTGCTACTCGTCGCGATCGTGGTGATCACGATGTACAACGGGCTCGTGGCCGCCCGCCAACATGTGCGTGAAAGCTGGAGCGGTGTCGATACAGAGCTCAAGCGGCGCCACGATTTGGTTCCGAACCTCGTCGCCACCGTCAAGGGCT
Source organism: uncultured Planctomycetota bacterium (assembly GCA_903829565.1). Classification (GTDB taxonomy): domain Bacteria; phylum Planctomycetota; class UBA1135; order UBA1135; genus SXXH01. The sequence continues at coordinate 5,665 of CAIKQM010000203.1, read as the reverse complement.
ATGCGACTCATGAGCGTGAGACTCTGGAACGCGTTGTGCAGTTGCGCCAAAGCGCAGAAGCTCTGCGCAGCGATTTGCCCGGCAAGGATCTCGCCGTGATCGAAGGCCAGTTGGCGGCCGCGCTGTCGCGGCTGGTTGTGCGTTTGGAGGCCTACCCCACACTCAAAGCTGACCAGAGCTTCTTAGCCTTGCAGGCCGAACTTGCGAACACCGAAGACCGCATCCAAGGTGCGTTGCGCTTCTACAACGGCAATGTGCGTGAGTTGAATGTGAAGTGTGAGTCGTTCCCTTCGAACCTGATCGCTTCCATGTTCGGGTTCACCATGGCCAACTACTTTGAACTCAAGGACTCGGCCGAGCGCGCAGTGCCTTTGGTTGCACCCTGATGGCCGTGCAGATGAGTAGGGAAGCACTCTTTGGCGCTGCGTGGTGCGAACTCGTGGCGGAATTGGATTGGCCGCTGCTCGGGCGCACCTATTGCGAAGGCGATGGGTCAAGTTTCTTTGACGAGGCCTTGCTGGAGCAAGTATTGGACACAGGCCTTGATCTAGTCGACGGCCTTGCAGCGGCTTTGCCGCGTGCGGGTGCCGCTCGCAGCGTCTATGTAGGCGCGGCTGTGGCGGAACTTCCGCTGCTGTTGGGCGAGGCCTTGGTCATGGGCCGCGAGGTGCATTGGTTGAATCTGCCGGGGCCTGAGGTCGATGAGTTGCGCCGCGGTCTGCAAGTAGTCGGCGCCAAGCTCGGTGTGCGTTTGCCACAACCGGAGACCCACAACCTCACGCATGTACCGGACGCTAGTTGTGATCATGTGTGGCTGGCGAGCGTACTTACGGATCCTGATGCATTTCCTGCGTTGCACGATCGCTTGTACGAACGCGTGGGTGGTGCACTCGCCACCGGTCGCGGTGATGCAGCTGCCGATCTGGCGCGAGCCGAACAACTCGTGCGTGAGGTGCTGGCGAAGGCTACGCGCCCTGCGCTGCTGTCCACCACAGATGAAGAACTGGAGCTGATCGTGCCGATCGCGCGCACGCTAGGCCTGCAGTTGTCCGTGCCCACCACCGGCACACTCAGCGCGATCGTGGGAGACACGCTGCGCTATGTGCGTGTCGCGTCAAAGTCTTAGCGGCCCCAGTCGCGCAGGTAGCGGAAGTCGTGCGTCACGGTGCGCTCACCGAGCTTGGCCACAAGAGGCGGCTGACGCTTGTACTGATTGGCGGCCATGCGTGTGACGATGCGCTCCACCAGCGTGCGCGCCCAACCTAGTTGCACCACTTCATCCACGCTGCGGCGCTCATCCACCAATGCATGCAGGATGCCGTCGGCCTCGGCGTAGCTGAAGCCCAGCTCTCCTTCGTCCGTCTGGCCTTCAAACAGGTCAGCGGTCGGCGGTTTATCGATGACCTCGGAAGGCAGGCCCAGATGCCGTGCCAGTTGCCAGACCTGGTGCTTGTACAAATCGCCCAATGGGTTCAAGGCACAGGCAGCGTCGCCAAATTGGGTCGAATAGCCCAGTAGCAACTCGGTCTTGTTGGAGGTGCCGATCACTAGCGCACGCTCGGGTACCGAGCGGTCATACAGCACGATCATGCGGCAACGCGCCATCACATTGCCACGGCGCAAGCGGTCAGCGTCAGGCAAACCTGACAGGTAGCCATCCGCCATGGCGCTGATGTCGGTCTTTTCGAGTCGGATGCCCAAAGCTGCGGCTACGGTACGCGCATCGCCCTCGGAGGCCGGGCTGCTGGTGCGGTAGGGCATCATCACCCCCAAGACCTGCTCCGGCCCGTAGGCGCGAGCGGCCAAGGCCGCCGAGACCGCCGAGTCAATTCCTCCTGACAAGCCGAGAAGCGCGCGTTGGAAGCCGAACTTGCGCGCTTCGATGCGCAAGAAGCGCACCAGCAGCTGCTCGACCAGCTCGACATTCAAATCCAACGGATGCGGTGTGGCGCTCACAGCTCGCCTTGGTCCTCAAGAGCGCGCAAATCGCGGATCACCAGTTGCGGTTTCTCATCGCGCCGCAACGGGGTGGCTGTACGCACGCGCCGCACCAAGGTCGGGTCGAGGTCGACCATCAGCCGGCCCGCATCGAGGCCCTCCAAGCGCGCCTGTTCGATGCCATCCGGACGAACCACACGCGAACCGCCACCGAACACGATGCCGTCTTCGCAACCTACGCGATTCACATACAGCACGTGCGCTTGCGTCAGCGCTGCCGCCGCCTCGTGAATCGTGTTCCAAGTCCGCTGCGAGCGCAGTTGCGTCTCACCCGCAGGCACTCCGCGCGCGGGACTCGCGCTGCAGGCCAAGATCGCATCGACACCGGCCAAGAAGTGCAGCCACATGCCGTCGAGGTGCCACATGTCTTCGCACACGAGCACTCCGAAGCGACCGTGCTTGCTGTCGATGGCGCGAAAGCGGTCGCCCGCAGCGAAGTCGCGCGCCTCATCGAACATCCCGTAGGTCACCAGGTGCACCTTGCGGTGCGCGCCGATCAGCCGGCCGTCTTCAAAGATGCCGAGCGTGTTGTAGATGCGCCCGTCACGCGCGCGCTCGGCCCATCCGGCCGCGATGGTGATGTCCTTGGACAAGTCCGCGAGACGTTGCAGCGGGCCTTCATTCGGCGCCAGGGCCACTTCGGCCACGAGGTCCTTGAGGAAGTAGCCCGTCAGCGAAAGCTCGGGGAACGCAACCATCTGCGCGCCCGCCGCACGAGCCGCAGCAATCTCGGCCTCGTGCAGAGCCAAGTTCTTCTTGAGATCACCGAGCGCAGGCTCGATCTGTGCGAGAGAAACGCGCGTCATGGGCGGCTGCATTGTAGCGCGGCCTCGATCAAGCGATCCGCTGCGACACCGTTTGCGAGTCCTTCGAAGGACAGCACCAAGCGATGCCTCAAGACCGGTTTGGCTACCCGTTCGAGGTCTGACTTGGTGACATGCATGCGTCCCGACAGCAACGCCAGAGCACGCGCTGCCAGCAACAGATCGCGTCCTGCGCGCGGGGAAGCGCCATGCCGCACATGGCGACGAACTTCATCCGGTGCCTCCTCAAGCTGCGGATGCGTGGCGCGCACCAAGCGCGCAGCAAGTTCCACCAGCTCGTTCGAGACCAAGATCTCGCGCACCAAACTGCGCACCGCCACCAAGCGTTCGCGCGGCAATGCGACCACGGGCGTGTGCTCACGCAGACCGCTGGTTGTCGCAAGGATCGTGGTCAGCTCGGCCGGTGAAGGGAACGGCACATCAATGCGCAACAGAAAGCGATCCAACTGGGCTTCGGGCAGCGGATAGGTGCCCTCGCTTTCCTGCGGGTTCTGCGTGGCCACGACCAAGAACGGCTGCGGCAGGCGATGCGTCTCCCCGAAGATCGTGACTTGCCCCTCGGCCATGGCTTCCAAGAACGCCGCTTGCGTGCGCGGTGTCGCCCGATTCAGTTCATCGGCCAGCACGATGTGCGCAAAGATCGGCCCGCGCTCGAAGCGCCACGCACCATTCTCGGGCAAGCGCACGCCGAGCACATCGATAGGCAGCAAGTCCGGTGTGCATTGCACGCGGCGGAAGTCCAGCGCACAGCCTTCGGCCAAGGCGCGTACGAGCGTTGTCTTGCCGGTGCCGGGCGCGCCTTCAATCAACGCATGCCCGCCCGCCACGAGTGCGATCAACAACTCCTCGACTACCGCATCTTGCCCGAGGAATTGCGTACCGATCATGCGCCGCAACGCTTGGGCGTCGTGGCGTGCAGCTTCGATGTCTTGATGCGGATTCATGACGATGGGCCTCTCAGCATCCTAGGAAGTGTGTGCCGAATGCAGCGCGACAATTCGTGCACGCAACGCATGCAAGTCGTGCACGACAGGTGTGTCGCGTACGCTTGTCGTTGTGCCCTCATGGTCGACGAGCACGGCGTGCAGGCCGACGGTGCGCGCTCCGGCCACATCCTTCTCCATGTGGTCGCCCGCGTGCAGCGCCTCGTGCGGCGCACAACCCGCCAGTTCCAGCGCCCGCAGAAAGATGGCCGGTTCAGGCTTCTCCAAGCGTTCGATGGCCGAGCACAGCACGAAGTCCACCTGGCCGGCAAGTCCTAGGCTGTGCAAGAGCCCGGGCAGGCGCGGACTCCAGTTCGAGATGATGCCCACCCTCAGACCGCGGCGACGGGCCTCGTCGAGAAGCTCCCAACAGCCCGCATGCACTTGGAACATGCCGGCCTCGGAAAAGCGTGCGAACAGGCGCGTGCTGAGCGGCGCCAAGCGTTCGGCAGGCAGGCCAAGTTGCTGGTGGAAGATGCGGCGGATGTAGTGCGCGAACCAAGCGTCGGTGTAGCGCCACGCACCGTCGATCTCTTGCGGCAACGCGGCATGGGCTTCGATCATCAAGCGCCGCATCTCTGCTTCGGGAACGGTCAGACCTTCCTCTTGGGCGGCGCGGACGTACTGCGCGAACCGCGACGGCTCCTCACGCAGGAGGGTGTTCCCAACATCCAAGAAGACGGCTCTCAAGCCCATGGTGTGCCGATGGTATCCTCCCGCCCTGTGAAGCGCGCCGTGTCCATGTACGCCCTGACTCTCGTGGTGGCCCTCGTTGCCTGCGTGTTGCTGCCGTTGAGCTGCCAATCGCAGAACAGGAAAGGGCCGCGCGTGGTGCAGACCGACGAGAGCGCTGCTGTGGCCGCGACGACGCGCCGTGATTGGCGCGAGGCAGCGGATCGTTGGTACTCGATCCACATCAGCGAGGGCGGCAAGCGTGTCGAGCCCGCGTACGAAACAGCGCGTGCGTTGCTGGAGCTCGGCGATTTCGAGAGCAGCGGCAACTTGATGGATGCAACACTGGCGCGCTTTCCTGACTATGCGCCCTTGTTGACGCTCAAGGCGCGCTTGTTGATCGCCAACAACTTTCGCCGCGCAGCCGAGGACTACCTTGTGCGTTCACTCAAGCAGCGCGCGGGCGATCGCGAGACGCTGTTGCTGCTGGGACGCTTGCGCGTGGACCTTGGCTTGGAAGGGGCGGCGATCGAGCCGCTCGAAGAGTACGCGCGCTTGTCGGCCGGCGGAACCTATGAATCGCAGGCCTTGCTGGCGCGTGCGTATGACGGTTCGGGTGCGCGCGAAGCGGCTTTCCTAGCGTGGCGGCGCGCGTTTGATCTAGGCACGCCGGTGGTTGCGGATCTGCTGGCTGCGGCCGGTACTTCCATCGATCGCGATGTGCGCGAGGCGCATCCGGAAGCGCGTGAGCTGTGCCGCGCGTGGTTGATGCGCGCCATTGATTCCGATCCCAACTGCACGAGCGCGCACTTCCAATTGGGCGTTTTGTCCGAAGATACAGGGGCCTACGATGCGGCCATCGACCACTACCGCACGGCTGTGGCGACCGATCCGTCCTGTCTAGTTGCCTTGACAAACCTCGCCATCCTGTACAGCGGACGCGGGGATATCGCACGCACGCAAGAGATGGTCGACATGGCCTTGCCGCTCGAGCGCGACGAAGCGCGGCGCAAGGCGCTGCTCAAGTTGCTTGAGCCGCGTGAACAGCCTGTCCAGCAGCCTTGACAGCTGTCAGCGGCCAGCCAGCTCGTCGACGAGCTTCTCGATCTTCGCCGTCAGCTCCTCGGCAAACTCATCACCAAAGTCATTGGCGATGACATCGATCTCTTCGAACTGGTAGCGGCCAGT
>CAIKQM010000202.1 GCA_903829565.1 uncultured Planctomycetota bacterium | reverse complement strand
GAGCGTGCAGGCAGAGAGAAGGCGTTGCATAGTGTGGCCGATCCTCGCATGAGTGTGGCAACCTGTCTAGGCATGCAAGTGTGGCTCAGAGTGCTGGTGTGCGGTTGGTTCCTGTGGCTGACGCCCGCGTACGCCCTCCAGACGCGATCCGCGGCGCCGGCAAGCGACGCGTTGGATGCGTGGCTCAAGCGCGGACTGATCGTCGAGATGCGCCTCGAGGTCAGTCCCGAGTCGGAGGACAAGCTGCGTGCAGCCCCGCGCGAATGGGTGCCCTTCACCTTGCGAGTCGATGGACGCACGGTCTTTGCCTATGGCGGGCTCAAGCTCAAAGGTGCTGCGGGCAGCTTCCAAGACTACGACGCGCGGCCGGCCTTCACGATCAAGCTCGACAAGTTTGCTGGACAGGGAGACAAGCCCAAAGACGCAGTCCTCTACCATGGCTTGGAGAAGTTCCATCTGAACAACTCGGTGCAGGATGAGTCCCTGCTGTCTGAGTGGCTGTGCTCGGAGATCTTTCGCGAGGCCGGCTATCCCGCCACACGCGTGACCCATGTGCGTGTGCATGTGAACCAGCGCGACATGGGCGTGTATGTGTTCAAAGAGGGGTTTGACAAGCGCTTCTTGAAGCGTTGGTTCCCCGGCGAAGGCCGCGCCGACGGCAACTTGTATGACGGCGGGTTCTGCATGGATGTGGACGAAGAGCTCGAGCGTGATGCGGGCAAAGGCCCCGAGGACCGCGCCGACTTGCAGGCGCTGGCCGCGGCAGCGACGGATTCCGACCTGTCGGTGCGTTGGCAACGCTTGCCGGAACTGGTCGAGCTGGAGCCCTTCGTGCGCTTCATGGCGTTGGAGCTGATGCTCGGGCATTGGGACGGCTACAGCGGCAATCGCAACAACTATCGCTTGTACTTTGAGCCGCAAGGCAAGGCGTACTTCCTGCCGCATGGCATGGACCAGTGCTTCCAAGATGCGGGCGCTTCTGTGCTCGACATGCCGATGGCGCATGTGGCGCGCTCGGTGATGAAGAACCCGGCTTGGCGCGCACAGTACCGGCGCGAAGTCGCGGCCCTGTTGCCTATTTTTGACGCCAAACGTCTGGGCAAAAAGCTGGACGAGGTGCAGCGCCGCTTGCAACCCGCATTGAAGGCCGTGTCAGACGAAGCAGCCGCACTGCAAGCAGCGCGCAGCCAAGAACTACGCGAACGACTTGGTGAACGCGAACGCTCGCTCAAAGAGCAGAAATCGCAGCCCGATCCCAAGCCCTTGGTGTTCAAGACCGGTGTGGCGGTGCTGCTCAAACGCTGGCATCCCATGTCCGAAGTGGATGACGCCGAGGTGCGGGAAGACAAGCTCGGCGCGACCGAGTTCTTGGGCGTGACTGCCGGTCCATCCGGCCGCTGCATTGCCGGTTGGCGCAGTCAAGTTCTCTTGTCACGCGGGCGCTACAAGTTGTCGGCTCAGGTGCAAGCGCAAGGCATCACCGCGCTCGATGACTCCACCGGCGCCGCGTTGCGGTTGTCAGGCCAACCCGACAACGGCGGCGTGCTCGGCACAGCGACGCGCACGCTCGACCTCGAGTTCGAAGTCAGCGAAGAAACCGCCGACCTCGAACTCGTGCTGGAACTACGCGCCAAAAGCGGCACTGCTTTGTTCCGCAAGGACAGCTTGCGCCTGACCAAGCTCGCCCAAAGCAACTAGCCCGCGAGTGAGGGCGCAGGTGCTCAGGGTGCCAACGCCAGCTCCAACAACTGGGGCTCGCTGAGGCTGGCCTTGGGGGGCAGAGTCAGGATGTACACGCGCGTGTAGGCGTCATCAGGAATGTTCTGCTTGGCGTCGAGCGCAGCGGGCTCGGCGCCCAATGCGCGCAACAGCTTGGGCACGGTGTTGGAGTGGCCGCACACCACCAAGGTCTGGCCGTCCTCGAGCGCCTTGCAGGCCTCCACCAGGCGATCCTGCTCGCTGGCAGGCACCGTTGTGACGCGCACGCCGGTCGCCGCTGCCAACGGGGCGACCGTCTCTTGGGTGCGCTGGAAGTTCGAAGCGTAGATCGCTGTGGGCTGCACCTTGGCCAAGAGGCGCGCCACTTCGGCGGCTCGCTCACGACCACGAGCGGATAGCTGCGGGTCTTGGCCACCCTCGGCCGCCTTCTCGGCATGCCGCAGCACGATCACACTGCGCGGCTTGGGGGCGCTGTGGGGTTCCTTCGCGGCGGGTGCTTGCCAGGCCGCCGTCAGCCACACCACACCTGAAGCAAGCACCAAAAGACACACAGCGCGCGACCAGAGCTTCATGGGCCCATGGTCGGACGCGCTGTGCTAGAAGTCTAGAGAGGGCTCACTCAGCAGGCTTGCCTGCGTCGCGCTTCTCCAACATCTCCTTGCGGAGTTCTTGGGCGAGGTTCTTGATGTCCTGCATGGCCTTGCGCACGCGTGCGGTGGCGGCCTTGTTGCCTGCGTCAGCCTTGCTGACGTCTTCGCGGCAGGCTTCGACGGCCTGGACAAGGCGATCGTAGTTCTGGCTCATGATCTAGCAGTCCGGGAAAAGGGATTCGGTAGGCGGCGACGGCCCCGCGGCGGTCGCCCGACAGACTCTATACACACCAAGGCTCGCGATCGATCAAGGGCAGAGGCGGGCGGGAATCGCGCCTGAGGGCTCCATTTTGCCCTAAAACTATTTGCGGCAAAGACTTAAGACAGCGCCTTGGCCTATGTCAAGCCCGCCAGCTCCAGCACCAACTCGTAGTGAGCGGCGGCTAGCGGCTGGATCGACAACCGCTGTCCCTTGGCCAGCAGCAGCATCCCCGCCGAGCGCTTGTCCGCCCGCAGCATGTCGATCGTGACCGGTCTTGGGAAAGCCTTCACAGCCTCGATCTCCACCTGCATCCAACGCGGATCGCTCGGGTCCGAGCCCGGATCCTCATGATCATGCCCGCGCTCGAACTGCGTGGGGTCGGGATGTCCTTCGCGCACAATCTTCGCGATCCCCGCCGCGTGCGGAGGTTCCGCGTTGCTGTGCCAGTACAGCACCAAGTCCCCCAGCTTGCAGTCATCGCGCAGGAAGTTGCGCGCCTGGTAGTTGCGCACCCCATCCCAGCCCGTGCGCTTCTTAGGTGCCTTCAGCAGATCCTGAAAGCTGAACACATCGGGCTCTGACTTGAAGAGCCACATGCGCGGCTCGCGTTCCTGCGGTGTCGTCTGCTTCTTGGCCATGTGCTGCTAGTGGTCGCGCAACGCGACCGGGCGCCCCAGAATCTCAGCACTCAGCACCGCACGACGCAACTCCTCGCGTGAGCCCAGCAGTTGCGGCCGCGCCTGCGTGCGGCGGACGGCGACATCCAGCGGCGGACGCTCGGCTTGCACGCTCGCCACGCGACGAGTGAGCTCGGCCTCACGGCGCGCACGCTCCTCGTCAAGGAGGCGCTGGTTGAAGACCAGCGCGGCTTCTTCCTCATCGAGTTGCTCCTCGCCCTTGGCTTCGAGCTGCTCCTCATAGCTCTCGCCTTCCGAGCTGGCTCCCTCAGAGCTGGGCCCTTCCACACTGCGCGCCTCTACACTGCGCACCTCGACTCGCCGCGACACCGGTGCAACCATCGGCGGCACCGGCGGCGGTGGTGCCTCGTT
>CAIKQM010000201.1 GCA_903829565.1 uncultured Planctomycetota bacterium | reverse complement strand
CGGTACCAAGCCTGGTAGTTGCGCACGCCCGGCACCGTCACGGCACCGCGCACCGACACGGACAGGTCGCCCGCGACCGGGTAGGTCGAGGAGCCCGCGACGTTGAGCTTGGTGCCCAAACGCACCACCGTACCGCCGGCGCAGCGCAGGCCGTCACCGAAGGCGGCGGCGATCTGCGTGGTGCCTTGGAAGTACAGCGCGTTGCTGTTCGGCATGCCCGAGCCGGTCAGGCTGAGCGAGTCACCCGAGATGCTGGCGTTGCCGCTGCCCGTCAGGTTCGCGCCGTTGGCGTTGATGCTGTTGGCGCAGCCGTTGCCAGCCGTGCCCAAGTTGCCGCAGGGGCAGGCGCCGCCGGTGCCGTCACCGAAGCAGTAGGCCGTACCAGCGATGCAGGGCGAGCCGGACTCGGTCACCGAGAAGGTGCCCACGATGTTGGCACCAGCAGCACCGTAGCAACCGAGCTGGATGGTGTAGCTCTGGCCGCAGACCGCGTTGAAGGTCACGTTGCTGGACAGGTTCTGCGTGGCGCACAGGGTCGCACCCGCGTCGTCGTTGCAGGCGATCGCCGCGGCGGCCGGGCAACCCGCACCGTCGTACACAGCGATCTTGGTGTCCGTGATGGTCGAGGTGAACTGACCGCAGTTGGACACGGTCACCGGACCGCTGGTCGAGGCCGTCCACACGAACCACACATCGCGGGTGATCGCCGTTTGACCGAAGAACAAGCACAGCGCCTCGGCCTGGCCCTCGGGGCTCGTGGTCGAGAAGGTGGTGTTGTAGCTGAACGGACCAGCGCCCGAGATGGCGGCCGCTTGCGCGCAGTTGTCGTTGCTCGGCGGCGTCGGGTCGATGATGCTGAAGGTGCCGGTGCCACCAGCGGTCACGTTGGTCGGGTCCTGACCCAGTTGGATCAAGTAGGTCGTGCCAGCGACGGCAGTGAAGGTCGCGAGCGACTGCGCGCCGTTCGTGTCATCGTTGCAGGCCAAGGCGGTGCCCGCCGTCGGGCAGCCACCCGCCGGGTAGACCGCGATCTTGGTGTCGAGGGCGGTGGTGCCCAAGGTGCTCACGCCGCGCGTGCCGCTGGCCGAAGCCGTCCAGGTGAACCAGATGTCGCGGCCGATGCCGGTGTTGGCGCCGCAGATCAGCTCGCTCTGGCCTTCGGTGCCCGTCGTGGCGAGCGTGGTGTCGAACGCGTGCGGGCCGTCGCCGGTGACGGCATTCGACGTGGCGCAGTTGTCGTTCGTGGGCGGCGTCAGCACGTTCAGCGTGAAGGTGCCCGAGTAGGTGACGCCTTCGGTGAAGGCACCCAGTTGAATGAAGTACGCCGTGCCCGCGGTGACGGACCAGCTGATGCGCGACTCGAGGGCGCAGGCATCATCGTTGTACGCGAGGTTCGTGCCGCTCGGGCAAGAAGTGCCGTTGTTAGCGAGCCACGCTGCGGCCTTGGTGTCGATGCCGCCGGCGCCACCACATGTTTCGAGGCGCGCCGTGCCCGTGGTAGATGCCACCCAGTAGAACCACACATCGTTCTTGATGGTGGAAGGTGTTTGCGGTTGTGCAGGAGCCACACCCGTGGTCGCGCCCAAGGTGCTGATCGGGAAGGTGCCCGTGCCGACGAGCGTGTTGCTGGCAGCGGCTGCGCTGCAGTCATTGCTACCACCGGCGGCGAGCGAGGCACCGAATCCGTAGTGTCCCGGTTGTTCCATGCCCTTGGTCGGGGCGGAGTTGTCAACCTTTTGAGCGAAGGCCAAGGAACCAACTGCGAAGGCAGTGGCGAGAGTCAGAGTGGTCTGCTGCATGTTCCGAGAGGGGGATTGGCTAGACGAGATCGTGACTGGTCGTGCCACCGAGAGGCGTGCGCGGGCCGAGTGCTCTCGGCCGAGTGATCCCGTCTTGTTCAGAATCGCCAAACTTGCACATTCCTGCAAGGGCTGAATTTTATGGTTCCCGATTCGCGCATCGGGGCGGGTTTAGGGGCCACAAATGCGACGGCCGGAGCAGGGCTCCGGCCGTCGTTTGCGAAACCGCTAGGCCTAACCGCTAGGCCTAACTCAGGGCGCCCAGGTCACCTGGTAGCCGTTGGTCAGGTTGAAGGTGCTGGCCGTGCAGAACGCAGCCGCGTTGCGGTACCAAGCTTGGTAGTTCCGCACCGTTCCCACCAGCGTGATGTTGCCACGCACCGACACCGGCAGATCGCCCTGACCGGGGTAGGCCGAGCTACCGGCAACGTTCAGCTTGGTGCCCAAACGCGTCACCGTGCCGCCCACGCAACGGATGCCGTCCCCGAACGGAGCGGCGATGGCGGTCGTGCCTTGGAAGTACAGCGCGTTGCTGTTCGGCATGCCCGAGCCGACCAGAGTCAGCGTGTCGCCCGCGAGGCTTGCGCTGCCGTTGCCGGCGAGGTTGGCGCCGAAGGTGTTGATGGAGCTGGCGCAACCATTGCCCGTACCGCCGGCGTTGCCACAGGGGCAGGCCGCGCTTGTGCCATCGCCAAAGCAGAAGCCCACGCCCGCGATGCACGGAGCACCTTGCTCAGTGATGGTGAAGCCACCTTGGATGTTCGTGGCAGCGCTGGTCGAGTAGTTGCCGACTTGGATCAAGTAGCTGTTGCCGCACACCGCTGTGAAGGTGACGTAGCTGGCTAGCGTCTGCGTCGAGCAATTGGTGGCGCCCGCATCATCGTTGCAACCGAGCGGTGCCGTGGTCGGGCACGCGGCACCGTCGTACACAGCGATCTTGGTGTCGGTGCTGGCGCTGGTGATCAAGCCGCAGTTCGTCACCACCACAGTGCCGGATGTGTTCGCCGTCCAGACGTACCACAGGTCCTTGTTGATGGTGCCGCAGCCTGCGAAGCCTTGGCCTTCGCTGCCGGTGGTGCTGGAGGTGGTGTCAAACGTGAACGGACCAGCGCCGCTGATCACCGTCGCGGAGCTGCAGCCGTCGTTGGTCGGCGGCGGAGGAACGACCTCGACGGCAAAGTTGCCGATGCCACCGGTCTGCGTGTTGTAGTACAGGCCCAACTGGAAGGTGTAGACCTGACCAGCCACGGCCGAGAACGCCGTGCGCGTCTGCAGGTTGCAGGCATCGTCATTGCACGCGAGTGCCGAGGTCGTCGGGCAGCCCGCGCCTTGGTAGACAGCGATCTTGGTGTCGACAGTTGTCGTGGCGCAGGTCGTCACGCTGTAGAAACCGCTGGCCGGTGCCGTCCAGGTGTACCAGAGGTCCTTCTGCAGCGCCGTGCCACCGAAGAAGAGGCAGGATGCTTCCACTTGACCTTGCGGGCTGGTGGTGGCGAGGCTGTTGTCGAACGGCCAAGGGCCCGTGCCGGTGAGCACTTGCGGCAGCGTGCAGTCATCATTGCCCGAGGGCACGATCACACTGAGAGTGAACACACCTGTGCCAGGTGTGGCGACCGGCGCCGTGCCCGGATAGAGACCGAGCTGGATGAGGTACGAGTTGCCCTGCACGCAGGCGAAGTTCAGCGTCGATTGGAAGGTCGCGCAGGCATCATCGTTGCACGCGATGGCCGCGGTGGTCGGGCAGGTGCTGCCGTTGTAGACCGCGATCTTCGTGTCAATTGTCGAGACACCACAGGTGTTGATGGTGGCGGTGCCTGTGGTCGTCGCGGTCCAGGTGAACCACACATCGTTGTTGATCGCCGTGCCTGCAGCAACTTGGTTGCAGAGCGCATCGGTCTGGCCTTCGAGACCGGTGGTCGCGAGCGTGTTGTCAAACGGGAATGTGCCCGTGCCCACGATCACGAACGGTGTGGTGCACGAGTCGGAACCTACGAGCGCGCTGGTGAGCGCTTGCGCTGTCGCGCGCTGCACTGTGCTAGCCGCAGCAGCAGGGCGCGGGTAGGGATCCTTGGAGTAGGTGCCGTTGTCTTTTTGGGCGTTGGCCAGAGAACCAACCACCAGGCAGGCCGTAAGTAGCGAGAGAGTGCGCATGAGGAGACCTCGGGCAGAGAGGAGCGAGAGCGCGGCCTATCCGCGCTCTCTGTACCTTCGCCGAGGGGCTGCTATCCCGCAAGGGGGGGGCAGCACGATTCCGCGCACGGTCAGAACTTGCGGCTCTTCTGCAGCACGCTGTCCAGCGTTTGCACCGTCGAGTTGCGCTCGTCATCCGACAGGTCAAGGATCTCTTGCAGCGCAATCCCGATGTGCGGGATGTAGGTTTCGATGTAGTTGCGCTTGTCAAATTCAGCACGCAAGCGCTTGCCGCGCCGCACGTACGAGCCCAGGCGCCGGCCGCATTCCTGCAGGCCGAGCTTAATCTCCTTCATGATCTCTTCGTAGGAGGCGATGGCCTCCTTGGATTCGCTGGTGAAGGGCACCCAGACCGAGGCGATGTGCACCATCACAGCCATGGGGCCGATGGGCAAGGCACCTTTGGGCTGTTGGAGACCGTAGGACTTCCAGTTGGTTTGGATCACGGCCTTGGTGACCGCGCAGGCCGATTGGTGGTGGAGCAACGGCACGCGGTTGGCGAAGCGCAGCACACGCACCGGTTCGTCGGCAGCACCAACGAGATCTTCGGTCGCAGCGGTCGACTTCTCCTTCTTCACGATGCGGCCTTCTTCGGTCACATCGAGGCCCACGCCGCCGGGCTTGCCGTAGGCGATGCCCACTTCGATGACGAAGGGGTTGCCGCGGTACACGCTCGGTGCGCGTGAGTTCGCGTAGTAGAAGTCGGCTTCGATCTCCTTCTTCAAGCCAGCGAGCACCAACTCTTCGCCGATGGGCGAGATGCAGTTGGTGCTGGGCGCCATGATCTTGGCCTTTTGAATGGCCTCGTGCAGCGCAGCCGCTTCGTCGCGCGCGGCTTTGGAGGGCACGGCTTTGTCGGACAGCTTGGCGGCCTTGCAGATCTCCACCGCGACCTTCGGTCCTACGCGCGAGAAGTCTTCCTGCAAGAAGCCCGCCAGCGAGCGCGCCTGCGTCTCCTTCATCATGCCGATCAAGCGGCCGAGCTCGACACCATGCGGGTGCGGCTTGATCTCTTCGACTGCGGGCGGCAGCTCTTTGGTGCTGCGCTCGTAGGTCACCACGCCGCCTTGCGGATCACGGTAGGTCAGCGTGACATGCGGGTTGGCGATGGCGGTTTGCTTGACATACATGTCGACCGAGCGCAGGCCCTTCTGGTACTTGGCCTCCATCTCGATCTCGACGCGCGTGCCGTGATCCTTGTCCCATTCCACGGTCTTCTGCTCGTGGATATCGGGCTTGT
>CAIKQM010000200.1 GCA_903829565.1 uncultured Planctomycetota bacterium | reverse complement strand
GCCTCAAAGGCGGTGCGCACGATGTTGTTCTCGGGCTGCTGGGCCGTCAGCGACACGCCGGCCGTCTGCGTGTGGAAGCGCAGCATCCACGAACGCGGGTCCTTGGCGCCCACGACCTCCTTCATGTGGCGGGCCCAGATGCGGCGCGCGGCACGGAACTTGGCGATTTCCTCGAAGAAATCGAGATGGCTGTCAAAGAAAAAGGACAAGCGCGGGGCAAACGCATCAACATCAATACCGCGCTCAATACCCCGGCGCACATACTCCATGCCGTTCGCCAGCGTGAACGCCAGCTCTTGGGCCGCCGTCGAGCCGGCCTCGCGGATGTGGTAACCGCTGATCGAGATGGTGTTGAACTTGGGCACATGCACGCTGCAGTGCGCCATGACATCGACGATCATGCGCAGCGCGGGCTCGGCCGGCACCAGCCAGGCATGCTGGGCCTGGTACTCCTTCAAGATGTCGTTCTGGATCGTGCCTTGCAGCTTGGCTGGCGCCACGCCCTGCGTCTCGCCGCAGGCGATGTAGAACGCCAACATGATGGGCGCCGGGCCGTTGATGGTCATCGAGGTCGACACCTCGCCCATCGGGATGCCGTCCATCAGGGTCTGCATGTCACGCAAACTTGACACTGCCACGCCAACCTGGCCGACCTCGCCCTTGGAGCGCGGCGAGTCCGAGTCGTAGCCCATCAAGGTCGGGAAGTCGAAGGCCGTCGAAAGCCCCGTCTGCCCGTGCTTGAGCAAGTACTTGAAACGCTCGTTCGTCTGGCGCGCGGAGCCGAAGCCCGCAAACTGGCGCATGGTCCACAAGCGCCCGCGGTACATCGTCGGGTGCACACCGCGCGTGTAGGGGTACTGCCCGGGCAGGCCCAGATCGCGCTCGGCATCCACGACCGCATCGTCGGGCCCATACAACGGCTGCAGCGGCGCACCCGAGATGGTGGTGAACTCCACATCGCGCTTCTCGCCCTTGTCGTAGGCCTGTTGCCAGGCTTGGCGCGGATCAGTCCCACTGGCCTCAGAACGGCTCATGTCGTGCTCCTTTTGTCCGCTTGGGCCACGTGCGACGCCAAGGTCGCATGCAGCTCAGCCACCACATCGTACGTGGACACGCCAGAGTCCAGCAGGCGGCGTGCCTGCTCGGTCCATCCGCCGCGTTCCCACAACAGTTCGCTCATGCGCTCATCAAAGACGCGCCGCACTTGGGCGACGCGCTTTTCGCGCCGCGCCAAAGCCAAGCCCGCCTCGCCCAAATGAGCCCGGTGCGCCGCGATGGCGGCCAGCACATCGTCGATGCCCTCGCCGCGGCCGGCGCTGGCCGCCACCACCGGCGGCGTCCACTTGCTGCGCCCGGCGGTGCGGATGTGAGCGGCTTCGGACAGATCGACGATCAAGCGATCCGCCCCCGGCAGTTCGGCCTTGTTCACCACCAACACATCGGCGACCTCGAGGATGCCGGCCTTCATGGCTTGAATGCCGTCGCCGGCCCCGGGGCACAGCACCACCAACACCGTATCCGCGGCCGAGACCACGTCGTACTCCGCCTGACCGACGCCGACCGTCTCAAGCACGATCTCGTCGAGGCCGAAGCCGTCCATCGCATCGCAGGCATCGACCGCGGCGCGCGACAGGCCGCCGTGGCTCTTGCGGCTCGCCATCGAGCGGATGTAGACGCCGCTGTCGGCGGTGCGCTCTTCCATGCGGATGC
>CAIKQM010000199.1 GCA_903829565.1 uncultured Planctomycetota bacterium | reverse complement strand
CGGGTTCAACGGGATCGGCAAGGTCTCGTGGAAGTCGATCATCGCCTGCTGCTCCGCAGGCGTGAACGCACCCGTGCCGCCGTTCTCGCCATGGAACATCGGGCCCGTTTCGCCCGCGTTCAGGCGTTGGCCTTTCCACAGCAACAAGCCCGTGGCGCGGATGCCGCCGTACATCGGCATCGTCGAGCGCGGACCGGCGGGACGCTGCCACACCAAGCCGTCTTCGCCGCCTTCAAAGTGGCACGAAGCGCAGCTGTTGTTGAAGTGTCCGGCGATTTGCGCACGCGAAGCGTCTTCGAACATCTCTTGTCCGAGCACCTGCGAGGCAGTCATGCGATCGGGGGTCGTCAGCAAGCCGATCTGGTTGCGTTCCTTGGCGATCTCGCCCGTCTTCCAGTTGACGCGCACCGTCGAAACGGTGCGGTTGCCTTCGTTGTGGATGTACACGAGGGCGTCATCGTTCTGCGTGGATGCATCGTCGACGACCACCATGCCCAAGGGGATATCACCCAGCGGCGACGTGGTATCGAGCGGTGCGCGCTCTTGGTGACGGAAGCGCGGCGGGAAGGCCGTCATGTACTCGAAGTCGCTGCCGTTGACCTTGTACAGGAAGAGATCTTCCGAACCACGGTTCAGCAACAGCACGCGGTTGCCCGCGGCGTTGTACGAAACCAAGCCAGGCTGACCGGCGTGGTGGCCAAGCTTGTTCGTGGCGTTGTGTTGCGAGCGCACATGCACGCGCACACCGTTGGACAAGTACGTTTGACCGCCGCGCACGACGCGTGCTTGCACGATCAAGGTCAAGCCGTCGTAGGTCGGCAGCGACGGGATCGAGAAGCGCGCCGTGTCGCTGACAAAGGGACGCGTGACGCGCGGATCCACATACACCACCCCCGGAGCCGTGTAGGGCGAGTTGGTGTTGATCTCGCGCATGCCGACGATCAGCTGCGCAATGTCGCCCGGACGCAGGCCATCGAGCTTGAGCTGCACTTGGCCGCCGAGCACGGGAATGCCCGCACCGCCAAGCGACAGGCGATCACCACCCACCGGCGTGGCAGCGAAGCCAAAAGGCGAGTACTCCGCCGGCGTGCGCGTGTCGGCAATCTCGTGGTGCAAACGACGCGAGGCGTCACCCGTCACGCCATAGCTGCGCGTAACGAGGTCCACCATGGTCAGCGCCGGGTAGATGCGGTTGGCGTGATCGCCTTCCAAGGCACCACCGAAAGCGAAGTTCACATCATGGTTCACGTTCGCCAGCACATGCGGCACCAAAGCGCGCGTGCCATCCGGCGACACATCCACATCTTCCAAGAAGCGCGGTTCGCCCTGGCTCTTGATGATGCGCACCGGCGTCGGATTGAAGACCGGGTCAAAGTCGTAGTCGTCCGTCGAGATCTTGCTCGCGACCGTGGCTCCCGTGGGGATGCCTTGGGCGTTTAAAGCGACGTTGACCACGGACAAGTACGGCGACTTGTGGTGCGTGACTACGAGCTTGCTGCTGTCGGACCAGATCGTGAAGCCGCGCGGGCTGCCCAAGTCGGGGATGCCATCGCGGTTCGCGTCCACATCCGCCATCGTCAGCGGCGCGGTGATCTTGCTGAGGTCAGCCGGATAGTCGAGGCGTGCGACCTCGACCAGCGTCGCTGCGTCATAGAAGTGCAGCGTGCTGGAGCGGTGTGCGCCCACGACGAAGTACTTGTTATTCGGCGCCATCGCGACGCCGTAGGGCTCGACGCCTGCGCCGGCCAGCGTGGTCTGCACGGCCATGGTGCTGGTGTTGATGACGCTGACGGTGCCGGGCTGAGCGCCAGCCGGGAAGCCGGTGATCTCATTCGCCTCGCGGCCGATGTTGCCGCGCTTGTTGGTGACAAAGGCGCGCGTGCCATCGGCGCTGAACGCGATCGTGCGCGGGTCGACGCCCACGGGGATCTGCGCCACGACGGCGTTGGTCGTCAAGTTGATGACGGACACCGAGTCGTTGTCGCGGTTGCAGACCCACAAACGCGAAGGATTGCCGGGTTGGAGACCGAGTGAGTTGACCTTGACATGCTGGGCCACGGCGGCGGGAGCCAGGCACAGCGCAGTAAGGGCGAAGAGAGTCGTCTTCATGTGTGTCCGTCGGATCGGGCGGGTCGGGCGGAGCAACGCAGGTGCGTCGGAACCGCTTGCTGGCAGAGGACCTGCGGCCGCAAGTCTCTGAGACCTAGATGAGGCTACCCCCAATCTGGTTCCGTGGGGGCGGGTAGGGATGCGTAGTTGGGGCCGAAATCGTGCAATCAGGCGGTATTTTCCGGACTTGCGGCTGCTTTGAGGCGCAGTCGAGGTCAGTTGGAAGGAGTTTCCCTACCTGGATAGAAAGTGGGGAAAGTCGTTCCTTGCAGGCCTTGCGGCCGCGGGTAGGGCGGAAGCATCCAATTGGCCCTAAGCCGTTTGTTGTCACATACTTACGTGCACTCCAATGCACTTGGCCGCTGGCTTGCTTACTTGCGGTCGTAATGGAGATCCAACTCGGTCTTCGTTCCACGGAAGCAGATGGACGGGCGCTCGGCACGGGGCGTCCGTCCACATCCGCTCCCGAGAGGAACGCCACAGGTGCTGCCCTAGAGGCGCGTCGTTCAGAGCGTGTAACTCGTCGCGAAAGCGAGACAGAGCACGCTGCTTTCGAACAGCGCCTGCGCGAGCGCCAGGCCCAAGAAGAGTCGCGTGGCGCCCACAAGGAGCGCACGACGACCGATACCGAGGGCTCTCCTTCTGACGATCAAGAGCCGCCGGTCGAGCGGCGCGGTACGCAACGCTCGTCGACGGGGCGCGCAGAGGTGAAAGCCTCGGACGCCGCCAACCAGCCGTCGTCGACCGAAGCGCCTGCCACGCCCTCGGCCGCGGCGCCCTCTCCTGCGGCGCGTGCGACGAAGCCTGCTGAGACCCCGTTGGCCACGAGCACAACAACCACGACGGAAGCAGTCGTGGGTTTGCCCCTACCCACCTTGGTCCAACCGATCGTTGCACCCGAGCAGGTAGCGACCAGCGCCTTGCACGACGAGTCGCTGGCGTTGGTATCCACACCCGCGCTGCCTGCAGCTGCGCTACCTGCGGGCACAACCACGGCCGCAGTCAGCGTGCCGCAGATGGAGACTCTGCTGCGCACCGAGGCCGGCCAAAGTGCGGAAGTCGATCCCAGCGCCACCGCCAAAGCCCAGGAAGCTG
>CAIKQM010000198.1 GCA_903829565.1 uncultured Planctomycetota bacterium | reverse complement strand
GCACGCCAAGGCCAGGCTCTGACCATCTATGGAGATGGTTCGGCGGTGCGCACCTTCGCTCATGTGGATGAGGTGGCACGCAGTTTGGCGTGGTTGGTGTTGCGCCAGTTGGAAGGCTTGATTCAAGTGGGTGGAGCACTCAATCTGGGCGGCGCGGCGGTGTCCAGTGTTTTGGACATGGCCTCGGAAGTGCAGCGCTGCGCGGGACGAGTGTTGGGCATCGAGCATCTGTTACCGCGCATGGGCGAGGTCCACCAGCGCGTGCCGGACTTGACGCGCTTGCGGGAACTCGGCGCACCGTTGCCTAGCATGGGCTTGTCCGAGATTGTGGCCGATACATGGACACGCCATGGTCATTGGCCGGTCTCTTTGGAACTGTCGACCGAGGAGCCTGCGTGCGCATCGCTCGTGTCCTGACGCGGCTCAACTTGGGCGGACCTGCACGCCAGTGCTTGGCCAGCGATCCGCTGTTGATGAAGGCGGGCTGCACCGTGCGTGTGTACTGCGGCACGAGTGAGGCCGGCGAAGGGGATCTCTACGAAGAGTACCGTGCGCGCGGCATCGATGTCGTGCGCGTGCCAGGCTTGGTGCGTGGCATGGCTCCGGCTGGTGACGTGCGTGCTTGGATGTGGCTGCGCAAGGAACTGCGCGCCTTTGCACCAGATGTGGTGCACACGCATGCGAGCAAGGCCGGTGCGCTTGGTCGGCGCGCGCTCAAGGGTCTGGATCAGGTCGCGCGCGTGCATACCTTTCATGGGCATGTGCTCGAGGGATACTTCCCCGCGCCGGTATCCAAAGCCATGATCGCGCTGGAAACGCGCGCAGCCGCCGTCACCGATCGCATCGTGGCCGTGTCGCATGCTACGGCGGATGATTTGGTGCGCTTGGGTGTGGTGCAGGACGAACGCCGCTTGATCGTCGTGCCACCCGGCATGGACTTGGATCCGTTGTTGGCGGTGCAAGGTCGCAGTGCAGTGCTGCGTCCTTTGATCGGTGCCGGCGAGCGTGATGTGGTGGTTGGCATCATCGGACGCCTGGCCGAAGTCAAGCGGCCGGAGTTGGCGTTGGAGGTGTTGGAGCTCTTGCACCAGCGCTATCCGCAGCTGCACATGGTGTGGGTGGGCGATGGTGATCAGCGTGGGCTGCTCGAGCGCCGTATCGCGGCCTTGTCGACTACGCTGCAAGCGCGAGCACACATGTTGGGGGCGCGCACGGATATGCCCGCGGTGCTCGCTGATCTGGATGCCGTGATGTTGGTGTCGCGCAGCGAAGGGGCTCCTGTGGCGCTGATCGAAGCGGCGGCAGCAGCCAAGCCCGTGTTGGCTACGAATGTGGGCGGTGTGTCTGAAGTGGTAGCCCACGAGCGCACTGGTTGGCTCGGGAATGACATGACGGAGCTCGCGTTTGGCTTGTCGCAATGGCTTGACACGCCCCAGCTCCTGACGGCCACGGGCCAGAGGGCACGCTTGCGTGTGCAAGCACGCCATTCGGCCCAGCACTTGGCCGATCGCCTGTTGGAGATCTACCGCATCGTCGTGAAGGAGCGTACATGCGCCTCTTGATGGTGTCCGGGGATCGTCAGGTTGTCGTTGGCGAGCAAGGTCCGTTTTATGCGATGCAGCGCGAGTTTTCGCGCCATTTCGAACGCATCGATGTGCTTGTACCCAAGCCGGATCGTCCGGTTTGCTTGACAACCATTTGGGATCGTGTGCACTTCCATCCAGCACCTGTGCAGCGCGTGGGGATGGCACCTTGGATTGCTCGCGAAGGAGCGCGACTCCTGAACTCCTACGGAGCGGATCTGATCGTCAGTCACGACTACGGTTGGTTCTACAACGGCATCGGCAGCGCGTGGTTGTCCCAAGCCAGCGGTGTGCCGTATCTGTCCGAGCTGCACCACGTGCCCGGCCATCCTGTGGCTGCGAATCTGAAAGAACGCTTCGACAAGGCCATTGCCCAAGTCTATGTGCGTTGGGCTTGTGAACGGGCCAAGGCATTTCGCGTCGTCAATCACGATGAGATGCCCGCGTTGTTGCGCAGCTGGGGCGTGCCCGCAGGCATGATTCGTGTGTTGCCCTCACTGTACATCGACTTGGACACCTTCCGCCCTGTCCCGACTCCGTCCGAGGTGGATGTGCTTTACGTAGGCCGCATGGTGGAGAACAAAGGTCTGGACCGCATCGTGGCGGCTTTGCAACACCTGCGCGTGGCGGGACGCACACCACGCGTGCGCTTGATCGGCAAAGGACCGCTGCAAGCGCAGGTGCGCGCCGACTGTGCGCGCCGTGGCGTGGCTGCTCAGTTCATCGATTGGGTGGCTTCGCCTGCGGAGCTGGCCGAGCACTATCGCCGCGCCAAAGTCGTGGTGTGTGCCTCGACTTGCGAGGGTGGCCCACGCTTCACCGTAGAGGCCATGGCTTGCGGCACGCCCGTGGTGAGCACGCCGGTGGGCGTCATGACCTCGTTGTTGGCAGATGGCGCCTGTGGTCGCTTGTGTGGCTTTGACACCGAATCACTGAGGATGGAGCTCAGTACGTTGCTGAACAACGACGAGCTGCGGCGTAGCTCCGGTTTGGCCGCCGTCGAGCGTGCCCAACAGTTCGAGTACTCGCGCGTGTTGCGCGGCTATGCCGATGGTCTCAAGCGCTTGGCAGAGGAGTCAGCATGAAGCTGCTCTTCATCACCCAAGTCTATGACCCGCAGGATGCCGTACTGGGCTTCGTTGCTGGTTGGATTCGTGAACTGGCTGCGCGCTGTGAATCCGTGCAGGTGATTTGCTTGGAGGCCGGCGATCTGTCGCAGCGCCCAGCGAATGTGCAGGTGCACGTGCTTGGCCGCCATGGGTATGTGCGCCGTTGGTGGCGTTGGCGCAGGTACATGAGCGAGGCCTTTGCTGCCGGTTGCACGCATGTGTTGGCGCACATGGTGCCACGCTATGCGACGTGGGCTGTGCGCCCGGCGCGCAGGGCCAAGGCCAAGGTGTGCTTGTGGTACACGCATGCTGGTGTGGACCAGCGGTTGGTGGACGCGTGCGCGAAGGTGGACCTGGTGTTCACAGCCAGCCACGAATCCTTGCGCGTGGCTACGCCCAACAAAGTGGTCACAGGTCATGGCATCGACACGCAGCACTTCCGCGCGACTCATGCACCCGCCCAAGCTCCGCGACGCATTCTGTCTGTAGGGCGCTTGACGCCCTCCAAGGATCCGCTGGTCATTGTCGATGCTCTTGCGTTGTTGGTGAGAGCGGGCGCACCATTGCACCTCGATCTAGTAGGAGCTGGTTTGGTTGAGGCTGATACGGCCTACCGTGAGCTGGTGCTGCAACGCATTGCCCAGCACCAGCTGGAGCAGCATGTCACCTTGCACGGTTCCATCCCGTGGCTGCAGGTTCCTGCGTACTTTGAGCGGGCAAGTGTGGTCATCAATGCATCCCACACCGGCAGCATCGACAAGGTTGTGCTGGAGGCGATGTCCATGCAGCGGCCAGTGGTGTCGTGCAACGAGGCCGTGCCGCCGCTGCTGAAGACCCTTGGTGCACGCGCAGCCAGCATGGCCTTCGTGCCTGGTGATGCCGCTTCATTGGCACATCAGATTCAGGCTCTCTTGAACTTGCCGCCGGCGGACTATGCCGCAATGGGCCATGAGCTGCGGGCAATCGTCGAGCGCGAGCATGAAGTCGGCGCACTCATGCAGCGCTTGGTGCAGCACATGAGTGCTTTGCCATGAAGCGTGTCTCGGTCCTTGTGCCTACTTGGCGCACGCGGGAACGAACCCTGCGTTGTCTGGAATCCGTGACACGCCAACTGGGGCCGGACGACGAGGTCATCGTGGTCGATGATGCAGGCGCAGATGGCACCGACTTGGCCATTCGCAACCGCTATCCGCAGGTGCGGCTGCTGGTGCACGCCACGAATCAAGGCTGGACGCGTGCGGTCCTGAGCGCGGCTGGCCATGCAAGTGGCTCCTATCTCTTGCTGCTCAATAGTGACACCGAGTTGCGTCCTGGTGCCCTCGACGCCATGGTGCGCTTTCTGCATGCCCATCCGGCGCATGCGGCCGTAGCACCGCGCATGGTGGACAGCACGGGTGCCACGCGCCATGAGTTGATGAATCTGCCTCGCTGTAGCACGCCCTTCTGGCATGCACGCCTCGTGCGGCGCTGGTGGGGCGACTCGGCCGAATGGAAACGCTGGCATGCCTTGGATGTCGATCACGAGCGCATGGGCAATGTCGAACAACCGCCGGGTGCCTGTCTGCTTGTGCGTCGTGCGGATTGGGACTTGTGTGGTGGAGTCAATCCATCCATGCAGCTCTTCTTCAGTGATGTGGAGCTGTGCGCGCGCTTGCGCGAACGGGGGCGTTTGGTCGCGTATCTGCCTGCAGCAGTAGTCGAGCATGTAGGCGGTGCCAGCACTGCGCAACGCATGGACTTTGCGGCCGTGTGGCATCGTGACCGCTACACCTATCATTCCCAGCGCTTCGGCCTCGCGGGTGCGCTGTGCGCT
>CAIKQM010000197.1 GCA_903829565.1 uncultured Planctomycetota bacterium | reverse complement strand
TACTTGGCAAGAAGATTTGCCATGGCAATGATGGCCAAAACATAGGAATTAGGCCCAAATCCACCAAGCAATAGGACCGTACTGTCGCCCCATCGGCGTAGCGCAGATCTAAGACGTACTTGCCGACCGGAATCCCCGTGATCCTGTAGCCCGCTCCCGTCGGGCCATTTATGGCCACGAGCTCCGGACTCCACGAAATGTCGCCAGCCACTGTTGTGAGTTGAGCTGCGACCACCATAAGGACTGGCGCCCTGTGCGCGGGAGCCGATCCGCGTGTACGGATGCTGCCAGACAGGGCTCCACAAGCGCTCGCTTAGCGGGTCGCTTCGCCGCGCAAGCCTTCGTCAAAGCCCGTTCTTGTCCACTTGTCGCGATAACGCTTCGTGAACGGCTCTGCGAGCCTTTGCGACTGCCCAATCCGGCTCAGGATCTCTTCCAAGGAAAGCCCCCGCTCTCCAAGCCTCAAGGCCCCGAGCGTGCGCCATACGATCTTGTCCGCCGAAGATATGCTGCAGTCTTGGTCGACCTCGACAAGGTGAGCCAGCGACTCCAACTCACCCGGATCGAGACGCTCCAAATAGGTAGGCCGGAACCTTCGCTGGAATAGGCTCACCGCAGTGAGAGGTACATCGATAATCCGAACGTGGCCGGACTTGATCTCGGGGCCGAGCTTGATTCCCTGCTGACTCCCGCAGTCATCCTCGAAAAACTGTGACTCGTCGAGCACCGTGCGCGCAAGCAGGACCTCGCAACGCCCTGTGACTCCGCTCCAGAGCTTCAGACGATGCAGCTCAAGGACGATGTTCGCATCAAGCAAGAGCAGGCGAATCGTCTTCATCGCCATGCACCTCCTGCAAACGCGCAATCTCAAGCGCCTTGTGACGCGAGATCCCTACATACTCAGAGAATCTGCCGATCGAGATTTCGCCTCGTCGCAAAGCGGTCACTGCGAGTGCCTGATACCGCGTGGGCAACTCCGGCGGATCGTCCCTTAGCCTGTCCTCGCCGGCCCAATCCCACGAACGCCACTGCTGTTTGAGTCTCTCGGCCACCTCGTCCCTCGTCCCGAGCACATGCTTCATCCGGACGAGCACGGCATCGAAAGACACTCCAAACTCGCGAGCGACACTATAGATCTGCTCGACGCCGCCAACCGTCCCGCCCCCAGTTCGACGCTGAACGGCAAGGCGAAAGACCTCCTCAGGCATAAGCAGATTGCCGGCGAAAATGTTCGCTAGGCTTTCCTCGCGCTCGGATGCAAGCGCATCGCCGTTGCCCACAGCGAAACGAAAGTGCTTCCAAGTGAGCAGATGGAACAACTCGTGAGCGATGTCGAAGGACCGCCGCCAAGGGACATTGTTTTTGTTGAGGAGAATGCAGGCGCCAAGAGCGTCACTATGTGTGCAGGCAGCGGTGCCGCTCGGCTCGAAGGCCAAGTGAAACACCTTGACACCGCAGGCCTCGTCGAGCGTCCGCAGAAGTCCCTCTCCGGGGCGATCACCGAGCGCAAGTTCGTTGCGCACGCGCTTCGCCAAGGCCGCAGCGTCGTGTGCGCGGAACTGCTGGCCACTGGCGACGTCACCCTCAGGCAACGCACACTCGGGCAGGGCGCTCTCACTGCGGACCCCGCACCACAACTCCAAGTTCCGGTACTGCTCAGAGAGCTTCAGGAACCTGGCGCTGATCTCAGCGGCCTGCTCCGCCGGCGGTCGCTGACGCCACAGCACGAGCGGCTCCCCCTCGATGTCGGCTCCCTCCCCGAGCATCCACGCGAGTGAGCGTTGGTACAGGGTGGCCAGAGCCTGAAGCTGGCTGAGGTTGGGCTCGCGCGTGCCGGATTCGAATTCGGAGAGGGATGAGGCCCCGATGCCCGTTTGCTCTGCAACCGCCGTTTGCGTCAGGTGCAGCCGCAGCCGTGCAGAGCGCAGACGTAGGGGAAGGGACATGGAAGGGGCTGCCATATTCGTGACTCCAGAGATTATCGTACCATTTTTACCAATTTTCCAGCGAAACCCTTCTGAATTCCAGATTTTTGATCAACTGCGTAGCCCCCCCCCGCTCCACCCTCAGCGCTTCGGCTTCGGCACGTGTTGGTCGACGAGGATCGGGTTGCCGTCCGGGTCCACCAGCGCGAAGAACGCGGGGCCCTCGCTCGTCTCGTCAGCCTCGGGCTGCGGCTTCAGGCCGCGCGACTTCAGCACGCGCTGCAAGTCGCGCACGTCCTGGAACTCGGCCGGCGTCTTGCGCTCGTGGTCCCAGCCCGGGTTGAAGGTCAGGCTGTTCTTCTCGAACATGCCTTGGAACAGGCCGATCGTCGTCGTGCCGTTTTGCAGCACGACCCAGTTCTGCTCGAGCTTGCCGCCGACCTGTACGAAGTCGAGCTTCTCGTAGAACGCCTTGGAGGCCTTGATGTCCTTGACGGCCAGGCTGACCGAGAAGTTGCCCAGTTCCAGCGGCTTCGCCGGCGCGTCCTGTCCGGTTTGCTTGTCACTCGGCAGCGCGAGCATCAAGGTTGCGGTGGCGAGGCTGGCGTACAAGGCGGTCGTGAGAGTGTGCATGTGGCTGGTTCCTTCGGCCCCCACTATGCCGCACGCAGCCCATCCCGGCGAAGCCTTGCCTCGCCCTCGTCCCAGCCCGCAGACTGCCCCCATGCCCCGCAAGCCCAAACCGCCCGCGCCGCGCCTCTTGTCCGGCGGCAACCCACAGATCGCCAAGGCCGAAGGCGACGCGCCCGTGCAGGCCTACATCGCCGCGCTGCCGGGTTGGAAGAGCGCCATCGCGACGCGCATCGACGCGCTGATCGTGCGCGAAGTCCCCGGCGTCACCAAAGCGGTCAAGTACAACTCGCCGCTCTACGGCGTGCCCGGCCGCGGCTGGTTCCTCGGCCTGCACGCGTTCACGCACTACCTCAAGCT